>JASIBM010000399.1 GCA_030045175.1 Streptosporangiaceae bacterium
GCTCGCGGGCCCTGACCCTGGGCGGGAATCTCCCGGTCAGCCGCTCCCTGTCGATCAGCCAGTCCGGCTGCGGGTAGCTCCCGACCAGGGACGTGGGAAACATGAGCTCACCGGATACCAACTCGGCTCCTCCTCCCGCTCGCCTCCGGGCGCTTGTCAGGCCGCAACATCGCGAGCGTGGCCAGGCAGGCCGAGGCTAGCAGCGCGTAGGGCACGACGTCACTTGTCGCCTGAGCGATGGCGCCTGCCGCGCTTGCCGCGATCGCCTGGCCGGCCGCCCACACCAGGTTGCTGAGCCCGAAGGCCAGTCCCTGATTCACGTCCAGCCTGTGCGCGCCGCCGCTGAGCAGGGCCGTCGCCGGGGTGAACAGGACCCCGTAGCCTGGCATGCCCACGATAAGAACTGGGATCAGCGCCGCGGCGGACGTCAGGACAGGCGCGAGCAAGCTGACAGCGACGCTCGCGGCCAGCGCGATCCTGACCGGCAGGTACGGCCCCCGCCGGTCGGCTATCCGCCCGGTGACGGGGTTCAGGCAGGCCTCGATCGCGGCCGCCGCCAGGAACGTGCCGCTGATCGCCAGTGCCCCGGCGCCGAGGTGGGCCAGTCGGAGCGGCGCGAGCACGTCGGCCACCCCGAACGCGATGCCAGGCAGCATCGTGAGCCATAGCCCGGTCGCTACCTGCGGGTCCCTGACCGCGCTCAGCGCGGCGCGCAGGCGCTGCGGCTCGGCCGCTCGCGGCGCGGGCACCGCGAAGGAAATCGCGATCAGCGCGGTGCCTGCGACCGCCGCGCCTGAGAACGCCGGCCCGGTACCGAGCTGATAGCCGATCGCCCCGACGACCGGGCCGAACAGCGCCCCACCGACGGCGGCGCCGAGCGCCGTGCCGAGCAGCTCGCCACGCCGCTCGTCCGGGCCGCAGGACGCCAGCCATGTCAGCCCCGCGGCCCAGGTGCACGAGCCGCCGAGCCCCTGCAGCAGGCGCGCGCCGTCGAGCACCGAGGCCACCGAGGCCCAGCCGAACGCGAGCGTGGACAGGCTCATCAAGGTCAGGCCGATGAGCACGACGCGCCGCGCCCCGATCCTGGCCGTCAGCACCCCGGACGGCAGCGCTCCGGCCAGGGTGCCGAGCGGGTAGGCGGCGACCAGGAAGCCGGCCTGCGCCTTGGACAGGTGCGCCGTGTGCGCGTAGTGCGGCAGCAGCGGCGTCAGCGCGGTGAAGAACACGGTGTCGGTGAACACGAGCGCGCACACGAGGACAAGCAACGCGCGAGTGCTTCCCTGGAGCCTGGCTCTCGGCTGCGCGGCGCCCGGCTGTGTGGCACCCGGCTGCGCGGCACCCGGCTGCGCGGCTCCCTGCGGCACGACTCTCGGCTGTCCTGGCCTCTCGCTCACGCCCGCTTGATCGCCTGCAACGTGTAGCTGTGCGGCAGTCGCCACGGACCGTCGGCCAGCCGCCACTCGTCGGCGATTCGCTCCATCAGCCCGGGCAAGGCCTCCCACGGGACGCTGTCGTGCTCGGTCAGTCCGGTGATCTCCAGGCCAGCGTCGAGCAGTGCGGTCACGATCTCCCCAATTCCGTGGTTCCACTCGTGCGTCACGTTGTGCGTGAACTCAACGTCGGTGGGCACGTAGGTGCCGCCCTGGTCGAACACCATCGGCTCGGGGCGCTCGAAGTACGGGTACCGCACCACCAGCAGGTCGTCGTCGCGGTTGTCATCAAGCGCCCACAGCATCGGATGCCCCTCCCGGATGAACAGCCGTCCTCCCGGCCGCAGCAGGCTGGCGACCACCCCGGCCCACCTGGCGACGCTCGGCAGCCAGCACAGCGCTCCGATGCCGGTGTAGGCGAAGTCGAAGCCCGCGTCCCCGATGGCGTCGCGCGCCGCGTATGCGTCAGACACCACGAACGTCGCGTCCGCGCCGGTCCGCCCCGCCAGTGCCCGCGCCTGCTCAACGGCGGGAACAGAGAAGTCCACGCCGGTCATCGACGCGCCAAGCCTGGCCAGCGAGATGGTGTCGGTTCCGATGTGGCACTGCAGGTGCACGCCACGCAGCCCGGCGATGTCGCCTAGCCTTGGCCGGTCGAACCGGACCACCCTGCTAATGAACGCCGGATCGGCGATGAACCGCTCCACTTCGTATCCTGGCGACGCGACGTGCGCGGGCACGCGCTCGTCCCAGTTGGCCATGTTGACGGCCTTATAATCGTCCACGAAGCTAGAGCCTATTGCCACGCCCTAACCAGGCTGGGAGCCCAGGGTCGTGCCCCCTGGCCAGTACTGCTTGGTCGGGAAACCTGGTCGGGAAGCCTGGTCGGGAAACAGGGCGGCGGCGCCACGTCAGTCGCAGCCGATCGGCGGAGCGTCGCGGTCCGCCTGATTCATCCATCGCCGCCCTGTCTCCCGCGACCACATGACCCCCGCACATGTGGCCCCGGCCTGCGACTTCCCCCGTGCGGTCCGCCGCCAGGCCGCTGCGAACGTGATGCCCGGCAATGGGTGAGGCGCTGCGTTTGTGATCGGAAAATTCTGGCCAAGTGACAGAAGGGACGCCCGGTGTCAGCGACAGACGATCTGATCGGCAACAACGAGCGGTACGCGCAGACCTACGATGGCTCTGCGCCGGGCCGGCCGACCCGCGGTGTCGCGGTCGTTGCCTGCATGGACGCCAGGATGGACATCTACGCGATGCTCGGCCTCGCGCCGGGCGAGGCGCACGTGATCCGCAACGCGGGCGGCGAGGTGTCCGAGGACGCGCTGCGATCGCTGACGATCAGCCAGCACGAGCTGGGGACGACCGAGGTGATCTTGATCCACCACACGCAGTGCGGAATGCAGACCTTCACGAACAAGCAATTCAAGGAGGAACTGCTCGCGGAGACCGGCCACAAGCCGCACTGGGCGACCCAGGCGTTCGCCGACGTGGATTCCGACGTGCGCAAGTCGATCGCCCGGGTGAAGGAGTCCCCGTTCCTCTCCCACACGCACTCGGTGCGGGGCTTTGTCTTCGATGTCGCCACAGGCAAGCTCCGCGAGGTCAGCTAGCCGGCCCCGCGTGTCACCCCAAAAGGGGGGTGCGAGTTTCGCCCATATGCGGGTACCGGCATCGTGAGGCACGGGCCTAAATTGGCATGATGGTGCAATCAGGCTCAGGAACGGCCAAGTGGGCAGGAAGCTTCACGCAGTACCTGGCGGCGATCGTGGAGAACTCCGACGACGCGATCGTGTCCAAGAACCTGGATGGCCTGATCCTGTCCTGGAACGACGCCGCGACGCGAATGTACGGCTACACGGCCGAGGAGGCGACCGGGCAGCCGATCGAGATAGTCATCCCGGACGTTCCCGAGCGGCGCCAAGAGGAGCTGGACATCCGCGCCCGGATCGGGCGCGGCGAACGGTTCGTGCACTACGAGACCATTCGCCGCCGCAAGGACGGCACCGAGCTTGAGGTCTCACTGTCGATCTCGCCGGTGCGGGACGCCTCTGGCCAGATCGTCGCGGCGGCCGGATTCGCGCGCGACATCTCCGAGCGCCGCGTCAACGAATCGGCGCAGTTCCTCGCGGCGATCGTGGAGAGCTCCGACGACGCGATCGTGTCGATCGACCTCGACGGCAAGATCTTGTCCTGGAACGACGCGGCGACCCGGATCTATGCATACACCGCCGAGGAGGCGATGGGCCGGCCGATCGAGATCATCATCGCCGACGACCTGGAGTACCGGCAGGAAGAGCTCGAGATCCGGGCGAAGATCGCGCGCGGCGAGCGGATCGAGCACCACGAGACGACTCGCCGCCGCAAGGACGGCACCGCGTTCCCCGCTTCGCTGTCGATCTCGCCGGTGCGCGACGCCACCGGCCAGATCTTTGCCGCGGCCGGCTTCTCCCGCGACATCTCCGAGCGGCGGGTACTTGAGTCCAATCAGTTCCTCGCGGCGATCGTGGAGAGCTCCGACGACGCGATCGTCGCGAAGAACCTCGATGGCCAGATCCAGTCCTGGAACGACGCCGCCACCAGGATGTACGGCTACGCCGCCGACGAGGCGATGGGCCGGCCGATCGACATCTTGATCCCCGACGACCCGCAGCGCAGGCAGGAAGAGCTTGAGATCCGCGCGAAGATCGCGCGCGGCGAGCGGATCGAGCACTACGAGACGACCCGCCGGCGCAAGGACGGCACGACGTTCCCCGTGTCGCTGTCGATCTCACCGGTTCGCAACGCCGCAGGCCAGGTGGTCGCCGCGGCCGGCTTCGCCCG
Source organism: Streptosporangiaceae bacterium (assembly GCA_030045175.1). Taxonomy (GTDB): domain Bacteria; phylum Actinomycetota; class Actinomycetes; order Streptosporangiales; family Streptosporangiaceae; genus Chersky-822. The sequence continues at coordinate 4,257 of JASIBM010000399.1, forward strand.
CGACGTGACCGATCAGCGGCACACGTTCGAGACGGCGCAGCACCTCGCGGCGATCGTGGAGAACTCCGACGACGCGATCGTTTCCAAGGACCTGGACGGCATGATCTTGTCCTGGAACGAGGCGGCGACGCGGATGTACGGCTACACCTCGGACGAGGCGATGGGTCGGCCGATCGACATCGTGATCCCAGACGATCCGCAGCGCAGGCAGGAAGAGCTCGACATCCGCGCGAAGATCGCGCGCGGCGAGCGGATCGAGCACTACGAGACGACCCGCCGGCGCAAGGACGGCACCCGGCTGCCGGTGTCGCTGTCGATCTCACCCGTGCGCGACGCCTCCGGCCAGATCGTGGCGGCGGCCGGGTTCGCGCGCGACATCTCCGAGCAGCGCCTGTTCCAGGCGGCGCAGCGGCTGGCCGCGATCGTGGAGAACTCAGACGACGCGATCGTCTCCATGGACCTCGACGGCAAGATCCAGTCCTGGAACGACGCCGCGGAGCGGCTGTACGGCTATTCGGGTAAAGAGGCCATGGGCCGGCGGATCGAGATCGTCATTCCGGAAGACCAGGAAAAATTGCAAGAGGACCTTGAGATCCGGCGCAAGATCGCCAGGGGCGAGCAGATCAAGCACTACGAGACGACCCGCCGCCGCAAGGACGGCACCGAGTTCGACGTGTCGTTGTCGATCGCGCCGGTCCGTGACTCGTCCGGACGGATCGTGGCGGCGGCCGGGTTCGCGCGTGACATCTCGGAGCGCAAGCTGCTCGAGGCGGAGCAACGCAGGGCGACCGGGCTGGTCACCGGCTTCGCCGATTTCAGCGCGCACGACTTCAAGACGCCGATGCAGCACATCTTGTGGGATTCCCAGTCAGCCCTCGATTCCCTCAGCTCCGACGACCTGCCCAGGGTGAAGGCGCTGCTCGAGCGCATCATCGCGAAGTCACGGTGGATGCAGAGCAGGACCGACGGCTTGCGGGTGGCCTCCGGCCTGAGCCAGGGCAAGTCACCGCCGCGCGAGCAGGTGTCCTCGCAGAAGGCGTTCGACGAGGCGCACCGTACGCTGGCCGAGGTCGACCAGCTCGTCGAGCGCGCGGCGATAAGTCGCGATCAGCTGCCGAAGGTGGTGTCCAACGCGGAACTGCTGGGTTTCTTGTTCCAGAACCTGCTGCAGAATGCGTGCAAGTACGGCAGGGTCAATGTGCCGGTAATCGTGCACGTGTCCGCGGAGCGGGTCGATGACGCCTGGCAGTTCTCGGTAAAGGACAACGGCCGGGGCGTTTCACGTGATAAGCTCACTGCGATATTCGAGCCGTACGTCAGAGGTGAGAATGTCGGTTTTGATGAGCCAGGCTCAGGTATTGGACTTCATCTGTGCCGCACCATTGTCGAAGGATGGCATCAGGGGCGGATATGGGTTGAGTCGGGTGGCCCGGAGCCGGGTTCGACCTTCAAGTTCACCATACCAGACTTGCGGGCAGGAAATGGCAAGTGAGCGAACCCGGTCAGTTCTGGTCGTCGAGGACGATCAGATCGATACGGAATACATACTGCGAAAGCTTGAAGAGCTCGGTATCCCGTACGAAGTAGCTGCCCGGTCCTTCGAGGCCATCTCGCTGTTGCGGCGGAAGGACTCGGTGCGGCCGGCCTTGGTGCTGCTCGACTGGAAGATCTCCGGCGGCGGCGCGTCGGTGCTCAAGGCGGTGCGCGAGGATCCCATGCTCGCCGCCACTCCCGTGGTCGTCCTGTCCCGGTCGACCGCCCGCGACGACGTGCGGGCCGCGCTGTCCATGTACGCCAACGCGTTCGTGGCCAAGGCACCCGAACTGCGTGATTTCCAGGATCATGTCGCGGCGATCTGCGACCTATTCCTGAATATCGCTCAGCCTCCTCCGATGCCCGATACTGAGTAGAGCGCCCGGCCACCGCCGGCGCGCCCTCGGCGGAGGTGGGGGATCAGTGACCACTGTCGTGGTAGTAGACGATGATCAGCTGGTCTGCGAGCACATGCGGGACCGGCTTGGCCGCGACGAGGATCTCGAGTGCGCCGGCACAGCTCACGACCCGGACGCGGCGCGCGCGCTGGTCGCGGAGAGGCAGCCCGATCTGATCGTGCTCGACATCATGCTCGGCCCGGCCAATCCGCTCGACCTCGCGGCGGACCTGATGCGCCTTTGCAGCCGGTCTCGGATAGTGGTATGCACCGCGTGGTCCGACAACGTCAGGCTGGACCGGGACGACGAGTTCCGGCACAAGGTCCGGGCGTCGCGGATCGGCGTGATCGCCTGGATCAGCAAGGGCCAGGGCATCAACGAGGTCATGGACGGATTGCGGCACGCGGCGCGGTGGCGCGCCAACCCGGAAGGGCCGAGCCCGCTGGAGCGGGCACTCGGCGAGTACCTTCAGGCAACAGGATCGGCGCACGCGGACGACCCGTTCCGTGCGGGCGACGGCGAGGCGAGGCTCACTCCCATGGAGGCGAGGATCGCGGCGATCGTCGCGACCGGCCTTGAGGCCAATCTGACCATCGAGCAGATCGCGAAGGACACCGGCATCGTCCTGGGCACGATGCGCGGGCACATCAAGAGCGTCTACACCAAGCTTGGTGTCAGCGGCCAGGCGGCGTTCGTCGCGGAGGCGCGCCGCAGGAAGCTGATCGGGGGCTGAGCCCCCCAATATGGGGATCGGCGCGGACGACCCGATTTGGGTCCCTAGAACAAGGGATCAGCGCGGTCCTCTAATCAGGCGCCCCAAAACAAGGGGGAGTTGTCTCGCGCTCTTTCGTCTGGTCCTGCCAGCCAGCCCACAAGTAGGAAGGAGTTGAAAGAGGCCGGGTCTCGGTCACTTGGATAGGGCAGCTAAGGAGGCGAGCGCCATGGACACCGCTCTGTTCATTATCGTGGCTCTCACGGCAAGCACGCCCATTGCCGGCGCCATTATCGTCAGCATCGCCAGCAGGCGCGAGGACCGCGATTGGACGCTAGGCGAGACTGCTGTCGGCCCGGTCCAGATGGTAGCGCGTCGCATCCTGGGCTTTCACACCGAAGCCAATAGGCGGCAGTCGCTGGAGCGCGCCAGGGTACTGCGCGGCGACAGCGTGCTGACCCCGAGTCAGCAGCCGCCGCGCGCGGGGAACCGGCGCGGGAGGCACACCGAGCCGAGCTCGCGGCTGCTCGTCGCCTCCAGGTAGCGGGGGAGCAGCCAGGGTAAGCGTGGCCGGCCGTCGGAGGGAGCGGCCGGCCACCATCATGCGCCCGGTCAGACGTCGGGGAACTCCCCGCCAGCCTGCTCGGCGAGGAACCGCTCGAACTGGGCTCCAAGTTCTTCTGCCGTCGGCATGTTCTCCGGCTGCCCGGCCAGCAGGTCAGTCCGCTCCGCGGTGAACGCGTCGTACTGCTCCTCGAGCGTCCTGACCACCTCGGTCACCTCGTCGGAGCCCGCGACCTGCCTGGCGATCTCGGCGTCGGTCAGCTCGGCGGCCTCGCGCAGCCCGTCGGCAGGCAGGTTCAGCCCGGTGGCTCGCTCGACGGCGGCAAGCAACGTCAGCGCGGCCGCCGGGTACGACGCGTGCGCCAGGTAATGCGGCACGTGCACGGCGAACCCGACCGCCGCGCGGCTCGCCTCACCCATCCGGTACTCGATCAGCGCGGTCGCGCTGCCTGGCACCTGCAGCCGGTCCACCAGCGGCTGGTAGCCCTCGATCAGGTTGGGCTGGGTGGCGTGACCGGTGATGCCGAGCGGCCTGGTGTGCGGCACGCCCATCGGGATGCCGTGGAAGCTCGCCGCCAGCCGCACCTTCAGCGTGTCGGACAGCCGCAGCACGGCTGCGGTGAAGCGCTCCCACTCCCGATCCGGCTCGAGCCCGTTCAGCAGCAGGAACGGTGTCCCGGTCGTGTCGCGTAGCTGATACAGCGTGATGTCAGGCAGTTCGACGCTCTCCCAGTGATCCTTGGTGAAGATCATGGCCGGCCGGCGCGACCTGTAGTCGATCAGCGAGTCGGCGTTGAACGTCGCGACCTTGGCGTGATCGAGCGTCGTGAGCAGGTGCGAGGCGAGCTGGCGCCCGGCGGCGCCCGCGTCGATGAACCCGTCCAGGTAGTACAGCATCACCAGGTCGGCGTCGATTTCAGGCGCGTCAGGGTCTACCTGATAAAGATCACTCGGATCGCGCGCCACCGTCCCAGCCTCCCTCAGCGAGAACCTTCACTACCAGTCTTACCTACGTTTGGGGGCGGATCATCCATCCTGGCAGCAAAAGTTGCCTGTCCGCCACGTTCAGCTTGCCTGAGCCCGAGGCGAGCAGGGCGGCGATAGTCTGCGAGCCATGACCAATGCAATCGAGGTCGCTGGGCTGCGCAAGGCCTACGGCAAGACCGTCGCGCTCGACGGGTTCGACCTCGCCGTGGCCGCAGGCGAGGTACACGGGTTCCTCGGGCCGAACGGCTCGGGCAAGACGACCACGATCAGGATCCTGCTCGGCCTGTTGCGCGCGGACGGCGGCACCGCCAGGCTGCTCGGCGGCGACCCGTGGGCTGAGGCGACCCGGTTGCACCGCAGGCTGGCCTACGTGCCAGGGGACGTGAGCCTGTGGCCGAACTTCACCGGCGGCGAGGTCATCGACCTGCTCGGCCGGCTCCGTGGCGGCCTCGACGCCGGCCGGCGGGCCAGCCTGCTCGAGCGGTTCGAGCTGGACCCGACCGTGAAGGCGGGTGCCTACTCCAAGGGGAACAGGCAAAAGGTGGCGCTCATCGCCGCCCTCGCTTCGGATGTCGAGCTGCTGCTGCTTGACGAGCCGACGGCCGGCCTTGACCCGCTGATGGAGGTCGCCTTCCGCGCCTGCATTGAAGAGGAACGGACGCGCGGCCGGACGGTGTTGCTGTCCAGCCACATCTTGTCCGAGGTAGAGGCGCTGTGCGACCGGGTCACCATCATCAGGCGGGGCAAGACGGTGGAGACCGGGAGCCTGGCCGACCTGCGCCACCTGACCAGGACGTCGGTCGCCGCCGAGCTGGCGGGACCGCCGGAGGGGCTGGACCGGCTGCCCGGCGTGCACGATCTGGACATCACGGGCAACAGGGTGCGCTGCGTGGTCGACGCCGACCAGCTTGACGGCCTGCTACGAGCGCTTAGCGCGGTCGGGGTGCGCAGCCTGACCAGCCAGCCGCCGACGCTCGAGGAGCTGTTCCTGCGCCACTACGCGACCGACGCGATCCCGGCATGAGCTCGCTGCTAGGCGCGGGGGCCCTCGCGAAGCTCGCTGTCCGCCGCGACCGGATCATGCTGGCCGCGTGGCTGTACGCGCTGGCCGGCCTCGTCGCGGCCTCGGTGTACGGCTTCAAGAAGCTGTATCCGACCGTCCACGGGCGCGCCGTGTTCGCTGCGGCGGCGAACCACAACCCGGCGCTGCTCTCGATCTACGGGACGATCTACGGGAACTCGCTCGGCTCGCTCGTCGCCTGGCGCGACAGCGTGATCGCCGGGCTGCTCGCTGGCCTGATGAGCATCTTCATCGTGGTCAGGCACACCAGGGCGGACGAGGAGGCCGGGCGGCTCGAGCTGGTGGGCTCGGCGGCGGTGGGCAGGCACGCGGCGCTCGCCGCTGCGGTGACAATCTCGGCCGGCGCGAACGTCGTGATCGGCGTGGTGATGACGGTGGCCGCGGTCGCGCTCGGGCTGCCCGCGGCCGGCTCGGTGATCCTGGCGGCGGGCATCGTCGGCTGCGGCCTGGCGTTCACCGCCGTCGCCGCCGTCACCGCGCAGCTCGCGCAGACCGCGCGCGCTGCCAGGGGCCTGGCGATCGCCGTGCTCGGGGTCACGTTCTTGTTCCGCGCGGTCGGCGACTCGGTAACGACCGGCCCGCGGTGGCTGACCTGGCTGTCGCCGATGGGCTGGGCCGAGCTCAACCGGGCGTTCGGGCAGGTTGTCGTGCCGGTGCCGTGCCTGCTGCCAGCGAGGGTGAGCCGGGGCCTGATGCAGATCTGCGTCGCTGACCAGAGCCCTCGCCCGTGGGTCTTGGCGCTGCCCATCGCGGTCGGCGTCGTGGTCGCGGCCGTGGCGGCAGTTCTGGCCGTACGCCGGGATTACGGGGCGGGCCTGTTGGCCCAAAGGCCTGGGGCTGATCGTGGCGCACCGTCGCTGCGGTCCCCGCTCGCGCTGGCGTGGCGGCTGCAGCGCTGGTCGCTGGTCGCGTGGCTCAGCGGCACGTTCGTGGTCGGGTTCGTCTTCGGATCGGCCGCCAAGGGCATCGGCGGGCTGCTCAGCAG
>JASIBM010000400.1 GCA_030045175.1 Streptosporangiaceae bacterium
CGGGTTCGAATCCCGCCATCCCGACCAGGTCAGAGGTGGCTCGGCTGGGTGCCACGCTACGCGTGGGAGCCAAGTGGGAGCCAACTGCGCAGCTCTGTACCGGACGATCCGGCACGCGCGGCGCACGGCCGCTCAGAACGGTCCTGGCTGAGTAAGCTCGGCACCTCGCCCAGGTCAGCGCCAAGGAACGAGTGTCTCAAGGGATTGTCGCAACATGGCCGTGAATCGCGTGATGTCAGACCGTTCGGTCACACTACGGCTATGACGTTGACGACTCGGATGCTCACGCCGGAGACCTGGGACGACTTCGCCGCGCTCGTTGAGGCCAGCAACGGCGTGTGGGGTGGTTGCTGGTGCATGGGATTCCACCCGGAGGGCGTCGGTGCTGGGCACACTCCGGAAGGAAACCGGGAGGCTAAGCGTCTGCACGTAACGCGCGGAACGGTCCGCCAGGTGCTCGTCTACGACGGTAACCGTTGCGTTGGCTGGTGCCAGTTCGGCACGCCGCCCGAGCTCCCCAACATCAAGAACCGGGGCGCCTACGACCAGGGGGCCGACGATCGGCCGGACTGGCGGATCGGCTGCGTCTTCACGGCCGCGAGGGACCGCGGCAAGGGCGTAGCCACCGCTGCGGTCGCGGCGGCACTCGAGGAGATAAAGCGGGCCGGCGGCGGTGTCGTCGAGGCCTATCCGGAGCAGACCGAGCAGCGGCCGCCGCAGCGTGGCGCCTACCTGCACACAGGACCGGAGGAACTGTATGCGCGGTACGGCTTCACGCGGGTACGGAAGATCGCGAAGTGGCGGTGGGTCATGCGCACCAAGGTCTGATCCCGTGCCAGGTCAGATGCACCGGTTCCTCGGAGCTGCTGCCGCACCAGCGACTCGGCGCGGGTTGTCGCAGGGCCGGTTAGCCGGTTACTTGAGGACCTTGCGGCGGTAGAGGTGGACGGCGGTGGGGGCGAAGGCTGCGATCAGCGCGACCGACCAGGCGACGACGGCCAGTTCAGGATGCTGCATGGGCCAGATGCGTACTGACTGGGCCGGGTTGGGGCCGCCGAATAGCGCCCGGCAGGAGGCGGCGATCGCGCTCATCGGGTTCCAGTTCGCGAAGGCGCGGAGCCAGGCGGGCATGCCCTGGGTGGGGACGAAGGCGTTCGACACGAACGACAGCGGCAAGAACACGATGAAGCCGAGCGCTTGCGCGGCTTCCGGGCTGCGCAGGAGCATGCCGGCGCAGGCGCCGGCCCAGGTCATCGCGAAGGCGAACAGGAGGGACAGGCTGACCGCGAGCAGCGCGTCGGCCAGGCCGTTGTGGATCCGCCAGCCGACGAGCAGGCCAGTCGTGACCAGCACGACGATGCCGATCAGCTGAGTGAGCAGGTCGGCGAGGGTCCGGCCGGCCAGGACGGCGGCGCGGGACATCGGCAATGACCTGAACCGGTCGATCAGGCCGGTCGACATGTCGCTGGTGAGGCCGACTGCGGTGCCGGGCGCGCTGCCCGCCATGGTCATCCCGAACATGCCGCTGATCAGGTACTGGTGGTAGCTGCCGCCGCCGGGCAGCGTGATCGCGGAGCCGAACACGTAGGTGAACAGCAGCACGAAGATGACCGGCTGGATGGTCACGTCGCTGAGCTGCTCGGGCTCCCGGACGATCCTGGCGAGGCTGCGCCGGGCCAGCACCCAGGTGTCCTTGATCGCCCACCACAGCCTGGCCGGGGCCGGATCGGGGGCCAGGTCGGCTGCGGGTAGTGAGAGGGCTGCCATGATCAATTACCTCCGTTGACTTCGGGCCCGGCTAGGTGGCCGGTCAGGGTCAGGAACACGTCGTCGAGCGAGGGGTGCCTGATCGCCAGGTCGTCGAGGAGCACGCCGGCAGCGTCGAGGTCACGCACGAGCTCCGGCAGCCGCCGGGCGGCGCCGGTTACGGGCGCGTCGACGGTCCGGCCGCCGGAATCGGCCCGCGGCGGCTCGGTGGCCTGCCGGGCCAGCACGCTCACCGCGGCGGCGACGCTGGAGCCCGCCGACACGGTCAGCCGGATGCGCTCGCCGCCGACCTTGGCTTTGAGCTCGGCCGGGGTGCCCTCGGCGATCACCCGGCCGCGGTCGACGACCGCGACCCGGTTCGCGAGCTGGTCGGCCTCGTCCAGATGCTGGGTGGTGAGCAGGACCGTGGTGCCGTCGGCGGCCAGTTCCCTGACCGACTCCCAGGTCGCGATCCGGCTGGGCAGGTCCAGGCCGGTCGTCGGCTCGTCCAGGAACAGGACCTGCGGCCGGGTGATCAGGCTCGCGGCCAGGTCCAGGCGCCTGCGCATGCCGCCCGAATAGGTCTTCACCCCCCGGTCGGCCGCGCCGGACAGGTCGAACCGGTCAAGCAGCTCGGTCGCCCTCGCCCTGGCCGCGCGGGCGGAGAGCTTGCCGAGCCGGCCGATCATGATCAGGTTGGCCCGCCCGGTCAGGTACTCGTCCAGGGCGGCGTACTGGCCGGTCAGGCCGATGCGCCTGCGCACCTGGCCGGCCTGGCTGGCCAGGTCGTAGCCGGCCACCCGGGCCGAGCCCCGATCCGGCCGCAGCAGCGTGGTCAGCACCCGGACGGTCGTGGTCTTGCCCGCCCCGTTCGGGCCGAGCATCCCGAGGATCGTGCCCGCGGGCACCTCGAGGTCGAGGCCGTCCAGCGCCCTGGTGCTGCCGTAGCTCTTCTCCAGGCCGTGTGCCTCGATGGCAAGTGCCTCGCTCATCAGATCATCTCCAGTACAGTGTACGGCAATCGCTCGTACGCTGTACTATACAGTACGATGTACGAGAGTCAAGTCGAAGGAAACGTGCCGGGGACGCATGCAGACAAGCGATGAACTGTGGCCGCCGTTCGGGCCGGGGGCGGAGTTCAGGCAGGCCAGCCGCCGCGAGCGGCAGCCAGCCGACCGGCGGGCGCAGCAAGCGGACCGGCGCCAGCGGCCGGCTCTGACCCGCGAGGAGATCGTGGCCGCGGCCATGGATATCGCCGATCGCGAGGGGGCCGAGGCTGTCAGCATGCGCAGGATCGCGCAGGTGCTGCACGCGGGCGCGATGTCGCTGTACTGGCACCTGGCCAGCAAGGAGCACCTGTTGGAGCTTATGCTCGATGAGCTCTTCGCCGAGATTGTCGTGCCCGAGCCCACCGGAGACTGGAGCGCTGACCTCAGGGAGCAGGCGCGCAGCATGCGGGCGGTGTTCCTGCGCCACAAATGGGCGACCGACTTCATCGGCGCCAGGCCGGCGCTCGGGCCTAACACGCTGCGCAACCTCGACAAGATGCTCGCGATACTCGACGGGCTCGCTATCGACATGGCGACCGCCATGAACATCTTGCAGACGGTGGGCACCTACGTGTCCGGCGCCGTCATCCGCGAGTTCCAGGAGATCCGCACCCAGCGGGAGGAGGAGAGGTACGGCGCCGACTGGCCGGAGTTCCAGGGCAAGCTCAGCGCCTGGACGCGGAGACTGGCCGAGACCGGGATGTTCGACCACTTCCTGAAGATGCTGAACGACGACGTCGACCCGGACGCCGAGGACACCCGGGACGAGCGGTTCGAGTTCGGCCTTGACTGCGTCCTAGAGGGAATCGCCGCCAAGCTCCGGGTCGCCAGCGCATGACGGGCGCCTGCCGTTTCACAGGGCTTGGTCGGCTAGTACGAGCCGGACGTCCTGTTCCGCTGCGCTGAGGATGTGCCGGTATCCGCCGTAGGGCACCCGGCCTGTCTGGCGGGCCGTGGAGATCCTCCGGTCAGCCTGCGAGCGCGCTGCCTTGACCGCCGCCTTCATGGCCTTGTCCTCGCCGATGTCGGCGGCCGCGGACCAGTACGCGGCCTGCAGCTCGAAGCGGACCGCGTTGCTCCGGAGCACATCGTCGCGGTCGGCTGCGGAAAGCTCCCGCAGGTATGCCTGGGCATGAACCATGCCGATCAGCCTGGCTTGCCGCTTCAGCTCCCTGACCGAGGGCCTACGGAACATATCGCCGACCTCACTCCTGCGCCCACCATAGTCGCAGGGGCTCGGTATTTCGCCGGTCCTGGGCGCCTGCCCGGGCGTCAGCCGCTC
>JASIBM010000401.1 GCA_030045175.1 Streptosporangiaceae bacterium
CCCTCAGCGATGTTCTGCGGGTCTTCCTCGGAGGTCGAGCTGTAGTTCGGCTCGACGATGCAGAATCCGGGCAGCGTGCCTGCCTTGGCGTCGTCAAAGAAGTGCTCGATCGACTTGATGCTGCCGGTGTGCTCGAGCAACTTGGGGAACAGGCCAACGGTCGGGACGGGCAGGAAGCCATCTAGCCGGGAGTAATAGTCCCGCCAGGACACGCCGATGTTGTCGAGCCGATCGAAGATGGTGCCGTTCGCCGGGTAGTCGAGTGGGTTCGGCACCGTGTCGTTGATCATGCCGAGTGACGTCGCGGCCATCAGGTAGCGCCGGTTGGGGAAGGTCTGGCCGAGCACGGAGCAGAAGTAATGGTCAGCGATCGGGTACTTCGAGGCGAGCGAGTAGTAGAACGGCAGGTCGGCCTGCTGCCAGTAGCCCATGGACACGGGCCCGCTGCCGGAGGAGACGAATCCGTTCAGCTTGCCCCCAGCGAACTGGACGTGGCTGTTGGTCCACGTCTGGCTCGGCATCCCGGAAAGCTGGCAGGTGGTCGGCATCCGGAACGCGTGCTGGATCTTGCCGTCCGGGTAGGGATTGCTCGCGGTTGGCTTGCCTTCCGGGCCGAGCGTGAAGCCATCCGCGCCGCTGCGGTCCAGCATGCCCAGGTGGTTGTCGTAGGAATGGTTCTCCATCATCAGCACGACGATGTGCTTGATCTGCGGGATCGTGTCCGTGCCCGGGGCGAGGCGCGGATAGGGCAGCGAGCCCGGCCGGCGCCGTGCTCGCCTGGGCAGCGTCGCGGATCGCCTGGTCATCCGGTTCGCCGGATCGCCGGCATCCCGCCAGGCCCCCGTGCCGAGCATGGCGCCCGCGGCGATCCCGGCTTGCAACGCCTTGCGCCTGCCAATCCCGCCCATGGTGCTCTCCGCTCTCCGGGTTCGCCGCGAGCGTCTCAGATTCGCATGGCCGGCACCAGGCAGAACAGTGAACGTGACACGAATGGTCGCTGTGGTGCGCGGGATCAGCCTAGGTCGCGATGTCGGCCGAACCGGCGCGGGTGAGTGCCAGCGGGTTCACCACGCGGTCGAAAAGCTCCTCGCTGACCCCCTTGGCCAGGGCGGCCTGCTTGAGGGTCAGGTCGTTGGCGATGGCGTAACGCGAGACGGCCGACGCCTGGTCGTAGCCGATCACCGGTGACAGCGCGGTCACCATCATCACCGACTGGTCGATGTTGTCCTTGAGCTTGGCCTCGTTGAGCCTGGCCCCTTCGATCATGAACTTGCGGAAGTGGTCGCACATGTCGGCCATGATCCGCGCCGAGTGCAGGTAGTTGCTGATCAGCAACGGGCGGAAGGCGTTGAGCTCGAAGTTGCCCTCGGCCCCGCCCATCGTCACCGCCACGTCTGAGGCCATGACGGCGATGGCGACCATCAGCATGGCCTCGGCCTGGGTCGGATTGACCTTGCCCGGCATGATCGACGACCCCGGCTCGTTCGCAGGCAACAACAGCTCGTGCAGGCCGGTGCGCGGACCCGAGCCCAGCCAGCGCAGGTCATTAGCGATCTTGTAGAGCGTCACGGCCGCCGACTTGAGCCCGGCGTGCGCGCGCACCATGCGGTCGAGGGTCCCCTGGGCGGTGAACTTATTGGGCGCGGACTCGAATGCCCTCCCTGTCATCGACGCGAGCTCAGCGGCGACCTGCTCGCCGAACCCGGCCGGCGCGTTGAGCCCGGTGCCCACGGCCGTTCCGCCCATCGCCAGCTTGAGCAGGCCCCTGGTGGCGTGCTCGACCTCGGCGATCGCGTCATCGAGCGCGGCCGCGTAGCCAGACCACTCCTGGCCCACCGTGAGCGGGGTGGCGTCCTCTAGGTGCGTCCGGCCGATCTTGACCACCTCGGCCCACGCCTTGGACTTGGCGGCGATCGCGTCCCGCAGCAGCCGCAGGGCGGGGATCGTCTTCTCGGTAGCCAGCGTGAAGGCCGCGATGTGCATGGCCGTCGGGAACGTGTCGTTGCTCGACTGGCCCATGTTCACGTGATCATTGGGGTGGATGGGCGCCTGCGAGCCGAGCGTGCCGCCCACTAGCTGGATGCAGCGGTTGGAGATGACCTCGTTCAGGTTCATGTTCGACTGGGTGCCCGAGCCGGTCTGCCAGACGTACAGCGGGAACTGCTCGTCGAGCGCGCCGCTGATCACCTCGTCGCACACCCGCTGGATCAGCTCGCCCTTCCACCTGGGCAGCCTGCCAGTCCTGGTGTTCACGATCGCCGCCGCCTTCTTCACGAAGCCATAGGCGTGGTACACCTGCTTGGGCATCCGGTCGTCCCCGATGTCGAAGTGCTCCAGGCTGCGCTGGGTCTGGGCGCCCCAGTACCTGTTGGCCGGCACCTCAACCTCGCCAAGGCTGTCAAACTCCCGCCGGGTCCCCGTCGCGTCCAGCCCGATGGGCACGTCGAGGATCGCCGGCACCTGCGCCATCTAGACCGCCACGACCGGGCAGTACTCTGGCCACCACTGGGCCCGGCGCACGGCCTCGACGGGGTCATCGAGCTTGACGCGGGCGACGCCCTGGTCCTGGGCGGCTTTGGCGACCTGCAACGCCACGACGCTCGAGGTGGTACGCAGGTCGCCGTTGGAAGGAAGTAGCGCTGCCCCTGGAGCGGAGACGTCGGCCTCGTCAGCGACGGCCTTCGCCGCCGCCAGGATCATCTCGTCGGTCACCTTGGCGGCCCGGCAGACGATGGCCCCCAGCCCGAGCCCCGGGTACAACGCCGCGTTGTTGGCCTGCGCGATCTTGTACGTGACCCCGCCGACCGCGACGTCGTCGAACGGCGCCCCGGTGGCGACCAGTGCCTTGCCCGCGGTCCAGCCGAGCACCTGCCCCGGCGTGGCCTCAGCGAGCGGGGTCGGGTTCGACAGCGGGAAGATGATCGGACGCTCGGCGCCGCTCGCCATCGACTCGACGATCGGCCTGGTGAACAAGCCGGGATGGGTGGATGTCCCGATCAAGATCGTTGGCTTGACCTGCTCGACGACGGTCTGCAGGCCAATGATCCCCGACGTCGCGCGCGCCTCCTGCAGCGCCACCATGCGCGGCCAGCGCCCGGCCGCGGCCGAGTCCACCGCGGTCGGCGTCTTGGCCCAGCCGGAAACCTCCCCGGCCGGGCGGGCGTACGGGCGCTGGTAGTCGAGCAAGCCGTCGCGCATGTCCTCGGTGAGCAGCCCGGGCAGGTCCACGATCCAGATCTGCCGGGTGGCCTGGCCGGCGTCGAGGCCGTCGCGGACCATCTGATCGCGGATCTGGTCGGCGATCCCGACGCCGGCGCTGCCACCCCCGAGGATGACGACCCGCTGGTCACGCCATCTCGTGCCGGTGACCTTCAGCGCGTTGAACAGCCCCGCCAGCACGATCGCGCCAGTTCCCTGCATGTCGTCGTTGAACGTGGGCATCGAGTCACGGTACCGGCGCAGGATCCGGCGGCAGTTGGTCGAGCCGAAGTCCTCCCAGTGCAGCAGCGCGTGCGGGAACAGCGTGCGGGCCGCCTGGACGTAGCGGTCGATGAAGTCGTCGTAGGCCTCGCCACGGACCCTGCCGTGCCGGTAGCCGATGTAGGTCGGGTCGTTGAGCAGCCGCTCCTGGTCGGTGCCGACGTCCAGCACGACGGGCAGCACCCGGTTCGGGTCGATACCCGCCGCTGCGGTGTACACGGTGAGCTTGCCGATCGAGATGTCGATGCCGTTGGCGCCCCAGTCCCCGATGCCGAGGATCTCCTCGGCGTCGCTCGCCACGATCAGGTCGATGTCGTCAGCCTGGGCGCCGAAGCCGCGCATCATGGTCTCGACCTCGTCGGCCTTGTCGATTGACAAGAACAGCCCGCGCGGCCGCGTGTATGCCTCGCTGAAGTGCTCTATCGCCTCGCCGACGATCGGGTCGTAGACGACGGGCAGCATCTCGAGCAGGTGCCGCTGCATCAGCGCGTAGAACAACGTCTCGTTGATGTCGTGCAGCCGGAGCATGTACAGGTGCTTGGCCAGGTCGGTCGGCTGGGACGAGTAATGCCGGTACGCGAGCTCGGCCTGCGGCTCGATGCTGGCGGCCACCGCGTCGGGCAGCAGGCCATCGAGGCCGAGCTCGCGACGCTCCTGCGAGCTGAACGCGTCACCCTTGTTCAGCGCCGGGTCGCGAAGCACGTCGTAACCCCGCGCCGAGGTCTCGAGCACGCGCTGGCCGTCGTGCCTGGTCACCGTCGCAAGGCGACTGTACATATGAGCCCCCAACCCCCGCGCAGGCCTCAGCGCTGCGCCCGATGTCCCCTGCGACCGCTGGTACCCGTGGCCGGGGCGAGCTAAAACCGCGAGCCGGCCCGCGGCCCTTGGTTAGCTCAGGTTCGTCCGCTCATGCTGGCCGCGCTCGAGATACGCCGCCGCCTGGCGGTACATCCGCTTGGCCGGCGTCGCCACCGGCGCCTCGCCAGCCGTGCCGCGCCCGGCACGACAGCGCGCTCGGAGCGTGTGAAGGTGGGACCATCCGTCGGTGGCGTGCCATAGCTGCTGTCCGCAGTTGGTGCATATCTCGCGAGCCATGCCTCGTTCCTCCTGCTCTCGAAATGCCCGCGCGGCAGCGACGCCCGGGGGTCGTCACTGCCGCGCGATCTCCTGGCCCCAGGTCAGGGCGTGGCGGAGGGTGTAGGACTGGCCTTGTCGGCCAGTACGGGTTGGCCGGTGAGGTTGGCGCCGGCGCGCAGGTCGGCTTCGTAGGCGGCGCCGAAGCCGGTGGGCGTGCCGGTGTAGCTGGTGATGAGCCCTGGGCCGCTGGCGCAGTTGAAGTCGGAGTTCCAGGTCCAGGCCAGGTAGCTCGCGGACTTGGAGTTCATCCAGCTCGTCAGCTTGTTCACGTACTCTCCGGAG
>JASIBM010000402.1 GCA_030045175.1 Streptosporangiaceae bacterium
TCTCGTCGGGGCGGACTGGCGGCCGCTGCTGCGCTACGCCGCCGGCAACCCGCTCACGATCACGGTGGCAATCGGCCAGGCCCTGCGCGAGAACGTCACGACCAGCAAGCAGGTCGAGGCGTTCGTGGCCCGGCTCCAGGTCGGCGAAGCCGAGCTGGAACCAGGCGAAGACCAGGCGCTCGGCCGGACCCGGTCCCTGGCCGCATCGCTGAGCTACGGGTTCGCCCAGGCGTTCACCGGCCCCGAGCGAGCCCAGCTCGCCGTGCTGCACGTGTTCCGCGACACCGTGGCCGTCAACACGCTGCGCTTCCTGGCCGACCCTCAGGTCGCCGGGGAGGACGCGGTGCGCGAGCTGGCTGGGCTGGACCGTGACGCAGTGATCGCGCTGCTGGACCGGGCGGCGGGCATCGGGCTACTCGATCCGCTCGGCGAAGGCTACTACCAGGTCCACCCCGCCCTGCCCTGGTACTTCACCGCCCTGTTCGCCACCGCCTACGGCCCGCCCGGCCACCCGGCCGCCGAGCGCGCGGCCCGCGCATGTGCCCGAGCGGTCGGCGAGCTCGGCTACTACTACCACATCCAGGCAGAGGAGGGTCGCGCGGCCCAGGTGGCCGGGGCACTGCGGGCCGAGGAGGCCAACCTGCGCCATGCCCTGGGCCTGGCCCGCGCCGCCGGCCTATGGCACGCCGCTGTGGGCTGCCTGCAGGGCCTGTGGACCCTGTACGAGCGGACCGGGCGGGACGGTGAATGGGCCAGGCTCGTCGCCGACGTCACTGCGGACTTCACCGACCCAGTCACCGGCGGGCCGCTGCCCGGCCGCGAAGACCAGTGGGGCATCATCACCGGGTACCGGGTGCGGCTCGCCAGGGCCGCGCGGGACTGGCCCGCCGCCACCACCCTCCAAGAAGCCAAGACCAGGTGGGACCGGGACCGGGCCGCTGCGGCGCTGACCGCCCCGCCCGCCAGCCTCACCGCAGGCCAGCGCAACCAGGTCCACAACCTCGCCGCTTCCGCGAACGACCTAGGCCGCATCCTCTACGAGCAGCGCGATCCCGGCTGCCTGCCGCGCTTCCAGGAGGCCCTGGACCTGAGCCATCTGATCGGCGACCAGTCGGCCGAGGCCGAGGCCGCCCTCAGCCTCGGCACCTCCTGCCTGTACGTGCCTGGGCTGCAGGACCTGGACCAGGCCGAGCAGTGGTTCCGGCGCAGCCTCAGCCTGCGCGGCGACTCCGATCGGCTCGGCCGGGCAAAGTGCCTCGGCTCGCTCGGCGGCGTCGCCCTCGCAAGGCTCGACGACGCCAGCACCGCCGGGCAGCCCGGCCCGGTGCTACTCGGGCACTTGAATGCCGCCCTGCGCGGCTACCAGCAGGCCCTGGACCTGACCCTCGCCGACGACCACGAAACCCGCAGCACTACAGAACACCAGCTCGGCACCGTTTACCACCGGGCCGGGGACACCCGCCAGGCACTACACCACTACCAGCAAGCCATCCAGCACCAGGAAACCCGGGGCGACATCTACGGAGCCGGGCAGACCCGGTACAACATCGCCCTCCTCCTGCTGAACAGCGACGGCCGGGCCGCCGACGCGCTGCTCTACGCCCGGGCTGCCCTGGACAACTTCCGCCAGGCCGGGCCAGGCGCCACTGACCTGGCAGCCCGCACCGGGCAGCTCATCGCCCGCCTGGAACAGCGCGGCCAGCCCGCGCCGCTATAGCGCGAAGATCTTGGCCATACCGGGAACCAGGTTCGTGCCAAAATTCGTCCATCTCCCGGGAAAGCATCCAGGCATTCGAAGATCACCAGGACTGGCCGTGATATCGGCCGTCCCCGAGCCCACAGGAGCACGCGACATGAACCTGCCTGATAGCGATGTTCAGCCCGTGCCCGCCCCGTCAGGGACAAGCAGGCGGACCTTCATCGGCGCGGCAGGCGCGCTGGGAATCGGGGCCATCGCGTTCCCGCTGAGCCCGGCCAGCCTGGCCGCGCAGGCGAGCACGGCCACGAAGCCAGCCGGCCAGTTTCTAGGCAGCAACCAGGACGTGTTCAAGGAGATCAGGACCGGGTCGGTAGTCAACGGCGTGACCTATCCGGGCGTCCCAGGTCTCAGCGGCGTCCGCATCTACGGCCTCAAGCCCACCAAGAACCCGAAGACCGGCGCCTGGACTGACCACCTCGCCGCGACCTGGCCGCAGGCAACGCGGCCGCCAGTGCCGGCCAATCCAGGTCCGATCGTGTACTCGATCTACCCGGTGCCCGAGCACGTCATGGACGGCAGCCTCAATAAGGCCCTGGAGAACCTGATCGGCAGCGCGCCAGCCGGCTCGTACCTGACCTGCTGGCATGAGGCGCTCTCGCTGCAGTATCCGTCGTTCATCACGAGCAACGCCATGTACCAGCTGCACGCGCGCATGAACACGATGTGCCAGGGCACCAACGTCACTTACGGCGCGATCTTCGGCGGCGGCCCGCCGCTTGCCACGCTGCTGCGCTCAGCGCCGCCCAACCTCGGCTACTACGGCCTCGATCTTTACGGCAACCTCGGGATCACCGAGGGCATGGCCAGGCTCAACAGCTTCATCGAGCTGACCAGGCCCAAGGACACGGTGACGCCGGGCTATCCCAGGCTGATGATCCCCGAGTGCAACATGCCAGTCACCCCCAAGATTGACCAGCGGCCGCAGTGGTTCACCCAGGT
>JASIBM010000058.1 GCA_030045175.1 Streptosporangiaceae bacterium
GTCGGCTTCGACAACCACGCGCTCGACCTGGCGATCAGCAAGCTCAGCGTCAGGTTCGACTGGGCCAAGCCGGCGCTGCAGGCCGTGCAGGTCGTCACGTTGCTGACGCTGCACGCGCTGCAACTCGACGTGATGGTCCAGTTCCCTGACCTGACGATCTCCGGGTGCCTGCACGACGATAAGCCGATCGGCGTCGCAGTAGTGCTCAGCTCCTTCGGGCTGCCCACCGACGCCATCCCGGCCGGCATGCAGGTAATCACGGCCTCGTTCTCCGCACAGCCCGCGTTCGGCTTCTACCAGGCCGCGCTCGCGGTCGACCTGGACTGGCAGATCGGCCCGCTGACCATGCGGCAGGTCGGCGTCAGCGTCTGCTACGACAGCGCGGACGGCCTCACCGGACAAGTCGAGGGCACGATCCAGATCGGCACCACCATCTGGGTCGACCTGATGGCTGTCTACGGCGGCGCGGCCACGGGATGGGAGTTCAGCGGCCGCACCGAACCCGGCTCCGTGATGCTGATCGGCGACCTGCTGAACGAGCTGTCCACGGGGTTCACCGGCATCGGGCCGATCCCGCCGGCGCTGCAGAGCCTGACCTTGACCGACCTGTCCGTCGACTACAAGACAGGCACCGGCGAATTCGCCTTCACCTGCGAGGGCGACCTGACGGTCGCCGACACCCCGGTCAGCGCGGTCATCACCATCAACGTGACAGGCTCGGGGAACCAGCACTCGGCCATCTTCGGCGGGCAGCTCACCGTCGCTGGCATGCAGTTCACCGTGGTCTTCGACGTCGAGAGCGGCGCCGACGCAGCCGACGCCTTCGTCGCCAGCTACGCCCCTACCGGACCGGCCACGGCGGTGAGCCTGCACGATCTGGTCAATTCCATCTCGACAGATGCGGCCAAGTTCGTGCCATCCGGGCTCGACATCGGCCTGCGCGACGTCAAGCTCGCCTATTTCAAGCCGGCCGGGCAACCAGGGATCTTCGCCTTCGGCCTTGGCATATCCGCCGCGGTTGACCTGTCGCAGCTCCCCCTGATCGGCGACAAGCTCCCGCCCGACGAGAAAATCGCCGTGGACGGACTGCAGGTCCTGTACTGCTCGGACACGCTATCCGCACAACAGATCATCACCTTGAACAAGCTGCTGAAAAATCCCGGGCCTGCGCCGTTCCCTGCCGGGCCGCTCGCCTCCGGGGTGCGCTTCACAGCGGAGCTCCAGGCCGGCGGCGCGCCCCAGCCGGTCGCGCTGGCCGTGCCGCCAGCCCCGCCGCCCGCCAGCCCGACCACCCCACCCGCGGCCGCCGCGCCCGCTGGCTTCTGGCTGAACGTCGGCAAGCAACTCGGGGCCGTGCAGATCAACCGCGTCGGCCTGCTCTACCAGGCGGGCGCCCTGATGGTCGGCTTCGACGCCGCCATCACGCTCGGGCCACTCTCGCTGTCACTCGATGGCCTGGCCTTCGGCTCGCCGCTGAGCGCGTTCGCCCCGGTCTTCCTGCTCAGCGGGCTCGGCCTGGCCTACGCGAGCGGCCCGCTGACCATCTCCGGCGCGCTGCTGCGCATCCCCGACGACCAGCTAGAGCCCGGTGTCGCGTTCCAGTTCGACGGGACCGTGCAGATCAGCGCGGAGTCGTTCGAGCTGGCCGCCATCGGCTCCTACGCGCAGCTCGCCGACGGCCAGCCGTCCCTGTTCGTCTTCGCCCAGCTCGACACCCCGCTGGGCGGCCCGCCTGCCTTCTTCGTCGAGGGGCTCATGGGCGGCTTCGGCTTCAACCGCGACCTGACCCTGCCCGCCCCCGCGGAGGTGACCGGCTTCCCGCTGATAGCGCTTGGCGCTCCCCCCGGCCCGGGCCAGCCGGCCACCCCGCAGAGCCCGACGCACGTGCTCGATGTCCTGGAAGGCCGTGCGCCGATCACGCCAGGCGGCGCCACCCGCCACTGGATCAGCCCCTCACCTGGCGTGCTCTGGCTGGCCGCCGGCCTTGAGTTCACCTCCTTCGAGCTGGTCCGCACCAAGGCCGTCCTTGTCGTGCAGGTGAGCGACGAGCTCCGCTTCGCCGTCCTCGGCAGCTCGACGCTGCAGCTACCGCAGGCCGGTGAGTCGTCGCAGACCTATGCCTACGCCCAGCTCGGCATCGAGGCGGTACTCGAGCCGCAGCAGGGGTACTTCGGCCTGACAGCCATCCTCAGCCCCAGCTCGTACGTGATCGCCCCCGCGTGCCACCTGACCGGCGGATTCGCCATCGCCGCGTGGTTCGGGGACAACCCGCACGCGGGCGAGTTCGTGCTCACGCTCGGTGGCTACCACCCCGCCTTCGCGGTTCCCGCGTACTTCCCCGTCGTCCCGCGCCTGGGTTTCGTGTGGGCGGTCAGCGACACGGTGACCATCTCAGGCGCCGCCTACGCCGCGCTCACCACCACGTGCGTGATGGCAGGCGGCCGGCTTGAGGCGGTCTTCCAGGACGGCGGCCTGCGCGCCTGGTTCACCGTCGGTGCTGACTTGCTGATCTCCTGGCGCCCGTTCTTCTTCACCGGGCAGTTCGCTGTCTCGATCGGCGTCGCCTACACCTTCAGCTTCCTCGGCATCCAAAAGACGATCTCGGTGAGCGTCGGTGCCGGGCTCGAGCTGTGGGGCCCGCCGACCGGTGGCACGGTCACGGTGACGCTGTGGGTGGTGAGCTTCACCGTCCGGTTCGGCGCTGACCCGCCAGGCACGGCGAACGCGCCGCTGGCGTGGCCAGACTTCGCCGGGATGCTGCCGCCGGCGACCACCCTGACCGTCCAGGCCACGGCCCCGCTGCTGGCGACCCTGGCCGGTGCCAAACCGCAGGACCCGGCGATCTGGGTGGTGCGGGCCACTGGCTTCTCGTTCGCGACCCAGTCCGCCGTGCCCGCCAGCCAGCTCCGGTACGGACCGCCCCCGGCGAGGGCCCTGGCCGCCGACGCGGTCACCGAGACCACCGAGGCGGCCGCGCCAGGCCCGCATGACTACACCGCCGACCCGATCGACATCCGGCCGATGAACCGCACGGGGGTGACCTCGGCGCACTACCTGACGGTCCGCTACGGCAGCCCGGACGCACAGCCGTACGACGTGTCGGGCTGGGCCATCACGCCGCGGACAGCGACCGTGCCCGACTCGCTCTGGGGCGCGCCGCCGGCACCCTTCACCCAGGTGCCCGCCCGGCCGGCCGCCGCCGTCCTGCCAGGGGCGTACGTCGGCTACGACGTCCAGACCCCGCCGCCGGCGCTTGGCGCGAGCCGAGGGCGCGTCCTGGCGGCGGCGCTGGCGGAGGACGTCGTCGCGCGCACCGCGCTGCCGCTGGCCGCGAACGCCGCGCCCGGCCACTACGTGTCCGCCGTCGACACGGGCTCCATCGCGCTGATCGCGCTCATCGCGCAGCAGGCCACCGTGCGCGGCCAGCTCATCACCCAGGTACAGGCGATGACGGCGTTCAGCGGGACGAGCGATCAGATGAACGGCCTGGCGGCGCAGGCCACTAACAGCTACAGCGACCCGCCGCTGCACCAGACGCCGCGCCAGAAGCCGGGAGGGTGAGCGCCGATGGGTCAGGCAGCGGGCCAGCCAGCCACCGAGCCGAGCACGGGTGACCTCACCGTCTACGACAACTTCGTGCCGGCCCTGCCAGCCGGCACCTGGTATGTGACCGCCGACCACACGCTCAGCGCCGCCACGCCGGTCGGGGCGGACCCGATCTCCGCCAGCCAGCAGTTCGTGGTGAGCGCACCGCAGTTCCGGATCGATCCGGCCGCCGTGCTGGCCGTGTCCCCGGCATCGGAAAGCTCGGGCAGCTACGGCACGGTCCTGCCGCACGTGGTGCTCGCCGACCCGATGCTGCCCTGGGAGCGCCCGATGGCCGGGGCAGGGCCGCGCCAGCCGTGGCTGGCGGTCCTGGTATTCCGCCCTGACGAGCTGACCGACGGGGCGGCCGACAGCCCGACCGCCACGATCACCACGACGGTGGCCGGGTTCCGCACACCCGCCCCCGGGCTCATCATCCCGGCGGTGACGCCCGCCGCCGACGTCGCTGGGACCGACCCGTGCACCTGCATCCACGTCCCGGGCCCGGTCTTCCGCGCGGTCGCGCCGCTCCTGTCTGAGCTGCGCTATCTCGCGCACACCCGGGCCACCTCGGCCACGGACACCGCCCTGGCCGCGCGGCCAGCGACCGGCGGCGTGAGCGCGGACGGCGCCGGGGCGCCGCTGTACTCCGCCGTGGTGGCCAACCGGTTCCCGCAGGACGTACCCGGCGCCCCGCCCGCCAGGCACCTGGCGCACCTGGTCTCGCTGGAAGGACTCGAGCACCTGATCGACGGCACCGCGCCGCCGTCGGACACCGATACCGTCGCCGTCATCTCGCTGTACTCGTGGGCCTTCTGGTCGCACACCGCCGCCGACGGCGACTTCGAGGGCCTCGCCACGGCGCTGACCGCGCCCCCGGCGTCCGGCGGGACGCCCGACCTGCTGCTGCGCCTGCCGCACCCCCAGGCGACCGGCGACCCGGTGCACGACGAGGCCGTCAACCGGCTCAGCGACGGCTACGTGCCGCTGGCGTACCTGGCCCGCAGCGCGGAGACCACCGTCGCCTGGTACCGCGGGCCGCTCAGCGCGGTGCCAGGGCCGGCGCCCGCGGCCACGTTCCAGTCCGCAGACGCCGCGATCGCCTACGACTCCGACTACGGGATGTTCGACCTGTCCCTGGCCGCCGCCTGGCAGGCGGGGCGCGCGGCCGCGCTCGCCGACCCGGCCTTCGGGCAGCGCCTGCTTGAGTTCCTGCGGCTCGCCCACGGCTTCGTGGACGCCCTGCACCACCGGCTGACCAGCGATCACTTCAGCCAGACCCAGATCGATCAGATCGACACCACCACGACAGCGCAACAGGACTTCATGACGGTGCTCGGCGCTCAGCTGCTTGCCGACGCCGGCGCCGGGCCGCAGCCGGTCGCGCCGCCCGTGCCGCCGCCCGGCGGCGACCCGCCGCCTCCAGACCCCGATCCGCAAGCCGCACTTAAGGCGTTCCTGGCAGATCCGCAAGTGCAGGGCATGATGCTCGCTGCCGTGCGCGCCGACCTCGACCCGATAGCCACCTGGCTCGCGCACCTCCTGCTGCTTGAACCACTGCCGTTCTCTTGCCTGGTCGCGGACGACAACCTGCTGCCACTTGAGTCCGTCCGGTTCGGGTATCTTGACCCGTCCTGGCAGGCGGCGTTGCTTGACGGGGCCCTCGCCATCGGCCAGGAGTCGAGCCTGCAGGTTCTCTACGCGTCCCTGACGGGCGACATGATCCGCAGTGCGGCCGGCCTCGCAGCGCGGGACTTCCGCGCGCGGATCACCGGCACCCCCGCCCCGCCCCCGGTGTACCCGGTCCCGCCAGACGCTGTCGCGGGTACCGGGATGCTGCTGCGCTCGGCGCTGGTGACCGGCTGGCCGAACCTCGCCGTCCGGGCCGCGGACTCCGCTGGCGCGGCGGTTCCCGCGCTGCGGATGGACCGGCTGTCCCCGACGGTGCTGCTCTGCCTGTTCGGCGGCATCCCCGCCGCCGTGGAGATCAGCGAGCCGCCAGCGGGCCTGCGCTTCGGCGTCGACGACAGCGGGCACGTGCCACTGCGCAGCCTCATCGCCCCCGCGGCGCCGGACGGGACGGCGTTCGGCGCGATCTTGCCCCACGCCGCCCCGGTGGCGCTGATCGATCCGGCCGGGAAGGACGCGCTCGCGCTCAGGTCGGTGACCACCGGCGTGCTGAACGTCGACCCGCAACTGCCCGGCAGCCTCGTCGCGCGACTGACCGACGCCGTCGCCGCGGCGCAGCCGGCCATCGGCGCGCTCTCGCCGGGCGACGTGGCGATCTTGATGGTCAAGGCGCCAGAAGCGGTCCGGTTCGCCGGGCCAGGCGCCCAGCAGGACATTCGTCAGGAGGGCCAGCCATGACTGAGGCGGCGCTGGTGGTGCCAGTGGAGGTCGAGGCGCTCGTTCTCAATGACGCCATCGCGCGCCGCGACACCTTCCGCTGGTGGAATTACAACTACCTGGCACTCACGGACTTCCGCAGCCCTGAGCCCGACCCGTTCAGCGGCGATGTCGGCAGCCGGTCACTCGGGGTCTACCTGAGCTGGACGCTGCCCGCGGCCCTGCGGCAAGGGTCGCATGACCCGGTCACCGGAGCGGGCTCCTACCCGCTGATTCCCAACCGCTGGCTGGTCCTGCGCTGCTCGGGCACCACCACGCGGCGCCTCGTCGCGTGGGTGGTCGAGAGCGACTGCCCCTGGACCTCCCGGGTCACGCAGGTCGGCGTCGAGCAGACCAGCATGTACCTGTGCGACGCGGCCATCATCACCGGCTGGCAGCACAGCTCCGATCCCTACCGGTCCGGCGTCACGCTGAGCCCGACGTCCGCCGATCCGCAGGTGGCGAACATCGGCATCCCGTTCGCTCTTGCGGGCTGGACCGAGCGCGCAGCAACGCCCATGTTCCTGACCGCGGTGGCCCCGGGCAACCCGGCGTTCAGCGCCTACGCCGCGCACAACCTCGGGGTGTTCACCTTCGTCGACGATCTGTTGGACATCGGCGCGACGGCGGCGCAGTCACTCAGTTACCTGGTCGCCGGCTGGTACTCCGACCCGGCTAGCGACATCCTCACCGGGTGGCAGCGCGACACCACATCGAAAGACCCGTACACGGCGCTGCTCGACCGGCTCGGCTGGACGGTGACCGGCGCGGGGCCGAACCCGCCGCGCGCCACCCGGAGCTACTACACAGGAACCGCGCTCGCGGTCGGCTGGGATCCTGCCGCGGCGCCAGGCGAGGACCCGCTTGAGCAGATCCGCGAGAGCCGCGCGCTTGACGTGTCACTCGGGAACACGGCCGAGGACGCGTTCTTGGCCCTGGTAGCCAAGCGGCTCGAGGCGGCGGGCCACCCGGCGGTGGCGATCGCCCAGCTCCGGGCGTTCCTCTACAACGAGCTGCCGGTGGTCAACCAGCCCAACGGCGACGCGCTGCTGCAGCGCGCGATCGCGGCGCGCTGGTTCGGCAGCCAGCCCGGCGGCTACCGCTGGGTGGTCAATGCCTCGGATGACGGACCGCCGCCCGCGCCACCCGCCTGGCTGGACAAGCTCAACGCCGATCAGCTCAGCCTGGACGAGGCGCTCGGGCAGCTGCGCGGCATGCAATGGGACCTCAACGCGATGTGGTGGAAGGACGGGAGGTACCCGACCGACTCCTTCCCCACTCCGCCGCCCGGTGTCCCAGATCAGAGCCTGCTCGACGCCCAGCTCGACCCGGACGGATCGGTGGGCGGGCAGCCCACGCTGGCCGCGCGCCTGATCGGCTCGGTCCAGGCTGTCGTGGCTGGGACGCCGCAGGTACCGCAACCGGAGCAATCCGGGTCGGGCACCCCCGAGGACGCGTTCCTGCGCGGCATCTCGTCCTTCGCCACGGCGCCGCCGCGCGGGCTGCCTGCGGGCCAGACGCTGAAGGCGGTGGCGACCGCGCCGTACTTCCGCGCGGCCGACCCCGTCATCATGCTGTCCGGGGTGGCGGCCGCGGCCGAGGCGGCGCAGGTCGCCGATGACGCGAAGCTGCCTGTCCGCCCGGCCGGGTCGCTGATCACGGCGTTCACCGCGGACGGGCACCCGGTTGACGCGGCCGCTGCCCGGTCGGCCGTGCCACCACCCGCGCTCACCGCGCTGCCTGACACGATCGGCTCGATCGTGACCGAGTTCGTGCTCCTTGACCCGGACAACGCGGCCGCGCTCGCCGCGGTCACCGGCGTGCCGGCCGCGACACTCGAGACCGTGATGGCGGCGCACCAGCCTGCCGACTACACGGGGACGCTGCCCGCACTCGGCCTGACCGCGTGGACCCAGCCGTGGCAGCCGTTGTTCGTGGAATGGCGAGTCCGCTACACCGATCTGGCTCAGCAGCCCGGCGGCACCCGGTGGACGTTCGACGGCACCGACTACCACTGCACGGCCACCGGGGCGTCGCCCGCGCCGGAACGGTCGATCGGCGGCATCTCGCTGATCGGGCCGCACGCCCAGGTGATCTTCCGTGCGCGCCTGGCCGAGTTCGTGCAGCAGTACGGCACCGACGATCAGCTCAGCCACCTGGACGAATGGATCGACCAGGTGTCCGGCTGGCGGTTCCTCAGCCAGGAACTGACCGGCTTCACCGAACTGCTCGCCGCGCGCGACCACCGTCCGTTCCGGCGCCCGAGGCCCAATGACACGATCGGGACCACGCACGCCTACGCGTTGTCCGACGTGCTCGGCTACGCCGACGCGAACACAGGCGCGGCCTACTCGATCCACGATCGGTACCGGGGTGCGGTCACCAGCGTCCCCTACCTGCCAGCGGGCACCGACGTCCGGTTCTACGGGGTGCGGCAAGGGCAGATCGTGTTCGATCAGTTGCTGGTGTATGACCGCTTCGGGCGGGCGCTGCCTGTGATCCTGGCCGGCGGGCAGGGCGGGCTCTACAATTCCGACAACTTCCCGCTGGTCGTCGACCCGGCGCTGAAACCCGACGTGGTGATCTTCCCGCGGGTGGCCGCACCGGTACAGCTCCCGCCCAGGCTCGTGCAGCCTGCCCGGCTGGGCTTCGCGTTGCTCGACGCGAAGTCAGGGACGCCCGCTGATCTGCTGGCGACCGCCAATCCGATCGGCGGCTGGCTGCTTGCCAACCACCTGGACAACGGGATCTTGCTTTACGCGGCCGACGGCACCGCGCTCGGCGAGGTCCGCCTCATCGCTGACGCCAGCGGGACGCGGACAGGAAAATGGCGGCCGCCACCACACCCGAAGATCACATCGCTGGACGACGTCGCACGCCTGGCACCGATGGTGGCCGAGATGGTCCAGTCCCCGATCCTGTCGACCGAGCAGGGCTTCACCACCTTCCTCTCCGTCATCGACGCCACGTTGTGGACCACCGATCCACTCGGCTCGCGGGCGGACCAGAACTTGTCTGTACTGATCGGGCGGCCGCTGGCGCTGGTGCGCGCGAATCTCGGCCTGGCCCTCGACGGCCCGCCGTACCACGACTGCGGCTGGGCCGCGACGCTCAACCCGCCTGCGCCAGGTTTCCTAACCCAGGACTTCGCTGTCCGCCTCGGTGACCAGGCCACTCGCGACGACGGCCTGATCGGGTACTTCCCGGCCGGGAATATGTCGGTGTTCAACAGCGTCGCGGCACCGCCGGTGACCGGCGGGCCGGTGCGCCAGATCGGCACGCGGCTGCCAGACGGCACGCTCAATTACGTGTGGCTGCGCCCAACGCAACAAGGGACCGTGCAACCAGGGGCTGGGCAACCAGGGGCGGGCGGGACCGAGGTCACGCTGGTGCTCGACCCACGGGCGGTGGTCCATGCCACCACAGGGATCTTGCCCGTGGTCACCGCCGCCGTGCGGCCCGACCAGGTCGGCGCGGCACTGGCCCACCTGGAAGTGACCTTCCAGGCAGCGCCGGTGCTCACCGCCATCAGGCCGACGCCCACCCAGCAGGGCCAGATCGCCCCGTTCCCCAACTCGGCGGCGCTGCCGCTGCCCGCCGAACGCAACGGCACCTGGTCATGGTGGCAGCCGGGACCCGCGGGCGACTGGACCGGCTATGGCGTATCGGATCCCAGCACCGATGCGGCCCTGAGCCCCATCCCGAACGTCCTGGTCGACGGCGTGCTGCAACTCGAGATCGATGCGGGCTCTCCGAGCGGGGGGCCGGTAAGCGGAACTGAATCGTCCTGACAACGGAGGTCGTCATGCTGCTTGAATACCGATTCTCGACGCTCCCCGCGCCGGTCCAGGTGAATCCGGTAGGGCTACGGGGGACAGCGCGCATCAACCTGGCGGTTTTCAATCCGGGCAAGGTGTACTGCGCGCAGTTCCTTGTGTCCGTGCCGGTGGGGCCGGCCGAGTCGGATTTCTGCCTGGAAGCGCCCACGGCGTCGGTGAACACGTCGAAATGGACGGTCGCGAGCGTCCAGATCGTGAGCAACCCAGACGATCCAGGGCAACAGCTAGCGGTAGTGACCTTCAACTGCAGGGACCAAGCCGACTACTTGATCGACTACTCGCTCGTCCTGAGCATCACCGGGGTCACCAACACGCTCGCAGGGACATTCGCCTACGCCACCCAGGAGCGGTCGGGCACCAGCCCGAATGGGCTGACTCCCAAGAACTTCACCCACAATCTGGACAAGCAGGACGCGGTCTTCACGCTGCGGAACTTCATCGCCACCACCGTCGACGCGCACACCGTTCCGGCAACGCGGTTCGCCAACGGCCAGCAGGTCCGCTTGTCATGGGAGAGCAACGGGACCTGGTTCCAGCTCTACGCCAAGGGCGACGCCGCCCCGATCTACGCCGGTCCAGCCACCTCCCACACGCTGACCGGCGGGCTGACGGCCGACACCCAGTTCATCTTGATGGCCTCGGTGACCGGCAATCCAGGGCAGGACTCGCCGTCGCCCGGCTATGCGCCGATCTTCCTGTTCGACGCGCTCAACGTGGTGATCGCGGACCCGGACCTGACCCCGCGGACGGT
>JASIBM010000403.1 GCA_030045175.1 Streptosporangiaceae bacterium
TTTGCCACATCCGGGGCGGCATCACGCCGTACAACTCGGCCATCCGGCACTGCGGACCGCTGACGGTCACCACCGCGACGAGCGGCACGCCAGCTGGCTCGAGCTGTTCTTCGACCTGGCCTTCGCCGGAGCCGTCGGCCAGCTCGCCGGCGCGTTCCAGAGCCATCCCAGCCTCACGGCCCTGGCAGGCTTCGTCACGCTGTTCACCCCGATCTGGTGGCTGTGGGTGCAGCTCACCTTCTACGCGGACCGGCACGAGACGGCGAGCGCGGCATACCGGACCGCGATGCTGATGGCCATCTTGCTGTGCGTAGCTCTCGCCGCCAGCGCGCCCAGGGCCCTCAACGGAGACCCGGCAGGCTACATCATCGCCTTCGCCTGCCTGCGCGGCCTGCAACTAGCTCTGTACGCCTGGGCCCGGCGGCATCTGCCAGCCACCAGGCCGCTCTATAACCGCTATCTGATTTTCTTCGGGACCGGCGGCGCACTCTGGCTCGCGTCCCTCGCCGTCGGCGGCGCCGCACGGTACGCGCTCTGGGGCACGGCCTTGCTGACCGACGCGGCCGGCTCCCTGGCCATGCTCGGCAAGCGCCGCCGGCTGCCGCTGAACAGCGCGCACCTCGCCGACAGGTTCCAGATCTTCGTCTTGATCGTGCTGGGAGAGTCGATGGCCCGGCTGATCAGCGCCGCGGCGGCACGGCCCTGGAGCCTGCCATTGGCGGTCGTGCTCGCCGCCGCACTCATCACACTGGCTGTGCTCTGGTGGAGCTGGCTTGTCGCCGCCGACCATCGCGCGCTGGATACCCCGGTAGCCATTGTCCGCTTCACGGCACTCAACCTGCCGCTAGTGGCGGGCATAGCCGCGGCCAGTGCCGGCTTGCACATCGCGATCCTCGCAGCCGACGGAGCGAGCACGATCGCGGCAGCCCCTCGGGCCGCTCTCTACGGTGGGGTGAGCGTCTGCCTGATGGCCGGCTCGCTCTTGCCGTCCACGAGGATGACCCCGGCGATCAGGCTTGCGAGGCTGGCGACCGCCTTCGCCTCGATGGGCCTGGTGTTCATGGGCGCGATCGTCGAGCCGCTCTACCTGGTCCCCGCCCTGACCGCCGTTCTCGCGCTCGGGCTAGTGGCCGAGGCACGTCAGAGCACGTCAGCCCACAACTCGGCAGCCGCCGACCTGGCTTGAAGGAGCAACCGTGCCCGGAGTCCTGTCGCCCCCGCCCGCGACGACCCTCGCCAGCGCCGATCCAGACCGGAGCCGGCCGCTCACCGAGCTAACACTGGGATCAGTGTGGCAGGCAGTGAGCGGCACCGCGATCGGTGATGACCTTCTCGCATGGCCCCCGGATGTGCTCGCGCTGACCGCGATCCTCATCGAGCGCTCGGAGACCCACCGCTTCGCCTTGTCACCACCGGCCAGCGCGCACTGGCCGCCATCCAGCCTCCCGGAATGGCCCGACATGGTCACCGACGCGGCCAGGCAATGGAGCGCTTGGGTCACCGGCAGCGAATCGGCCATGCCGAAGCTGCTCGCCAAGGAGTGGAGGACACTCCGGCTCCGGATGAGTGCGCCGCTTGACGATCTGACTGAGGCCCGGGACTGGCGGCTGTGCGAAGCCCTGCTAACCCTGCATGCGATCGCCGACGAGGCCTGTGCCGGGCTGGGCGTCGCTCTCCA
Organism: Streptosporangiaceae bacterium; assembly: GCA_030045175.1. Taxonomy (GTDB): domain Bacteria; phylum Actinomycetota; class Actinomycetes; order Streptosporangiales; family Streptosporangiaceae; genus Chersky-822. The sequence continues at coordinate 1,679 of JASIBM010000403.1, forward strand.
CGCGACAGGCGCCGATGGTGTCCGGTACCGGGCCCGTGCCAGGGAATTGCTGGCAAGGACCGGATCCCTGGCCCGGTTCCCGGCAAGCCTGATCCGTGTGCTGCCTATGGCCGGCACGCCAGCGTCCGGGAGTTCGGCCCGCGTCCTATCGCGTAATGCCGTGGTCGAGGTGCCCGGCGTCGAGACCCGATGGCACAAGGCCCTGGGCCGGGGCCTCAGTGCGCGACCGTATGCCCAGAAGGTCAACTACCTGCTCTTGCCGTGGCCGCTGCGGATCCGCGACTCCGACTTCCGCCCGGTGGCGGGGCCATTGCAACGGCTAGCCAACGACCCCTTCGGCTTCTTCGAATTCGCTCCGTCCGAGCGCATCGACCTCAATCTCGCGGACCGGACGCTCGCTGCGGCCCGAGAGCGTGACGGTACCGTCGACGTCGTCGTCCTGCCGGAGAGCGCGGTGCAGGACAACGAGATCGAACCCCTGGAAGCGCTCCTCGCCCACCACGAGGTGACCGCCCTGGTCACCGGGGTCCGCGAGCGCGCGGCGCGGCTGGGGCGGTTCCCGCGAAACTGGGTGCACATCGGCGTCTCGGTCGGCCGGGAGTGGGTGCACATCCGGCAAGGCAAGCACCATCGCTGGTCGCTCGATGACGCCCAGATCCGCCAGTACCACTTGGATGACGTGCTGGACCCGAACATCCGCTGGTGGGAGGCGATGGAAGTGCCACGCCGCTCGGTCCAGTTCGTCGAGCTAGGTGGCGGCCTGACGCTCGCCTCGCTTGTCTGCGAGGACCTGGCCCAAGCCGACGAGGTGGCCAGCATCATCCGGGCCGTCGGCCCGACCATCGTGGTGACGCCGCTCCTCGACGGTCCCCAGCTCGGCTCTCGGTGGGGAGCCCGGTACGCCAGCGTCCTCGCCGACGACCCTGGCTCGACCGTGCTCACGCTGACATCGTTCGGCATGGCGCAGCGCTCCCGGCCACCCGGATACGACCCGTCGCCAGTGGTAGCGCTTTGGCACGCACCCGGCCAGCATGCGTGCGAGATTCCGCTCGAGCCCGGCGCGCACGGCATCCTAGTGTCGGCGGCCGTCGGTCCCGCGATCAGGCGCAGCTTCGACGGTCGCAGGCCCGGCTACGACGGCCGCGAATTCACCGGAGTAAGAACCCGCCAGGTCCGGGCGGCCAACATCGGCACGCGGTCACTCGATCCATCGTCCGTCCAGCTACGCGGGCCTAGCCTGACGGCAGCTGAACTGACGATCCTCACATCGTGGGCGGAGGCGACTGCCGAAGCGCTGGCGTTCGCGCCCGCAAGCCTGAAGGCTCTGGAAGCGGACTGGACGCCGGGCGCCCGTTGGCGAGAAACACTCCGGATCCATCAGCCGTCTGCGCAGCTCAACCGCGCGGTTGAAGGCTTGATGCGAGCCGCCCGAACCGCGGTGGCTAGGGGCGGCGAACAACCGCTGCGTACCGCCCTCCTGGCGCAGGACAGTCGGCCAGCCACCTCCGCACTCAGCGCGCTGGCCCAGGCGGTGCTTCGATCCACGTTCCAAGAGCGTCAGGGTCCCGGCACCACGACTACCTTGCCGACAGCGCCAGGGCCGTGAGCATCTTGGGCTGCCGGGTTGATTGTCAGGCGCGGGCGACGCTGGCGATGTCGTTGAGGTGGACGGAGTAGGGCACGGTGGCGAACGGCGCTCCATTGATGGTCTGCAAGAACGGCTCGTCTGCGGACAGGTCGTCGATGTGGTAGGTAAAGCCCAGGTCCTGGAGTATCTCCAGGGTGTTCACTCCGGCGCGGATCCAGTAGTTGTTGTAACCCTTGGGCCGGAACCCGGTGACTTTCTCGATGACGTCGACACCGTCGGCGATCCACTCGGCTTCCTGGGGGCGTGGCAACTGATACTGATCGGCTCGGTGATCGGGCCGCCTGCCCCGCTGAGCGGCTGGCCCCCGGCTTCGAACTGCATGGACACGGTGACCGCCAGGCGCGCGCCGCCAGGCCAGAACTCGGTCTCTGATGACATGACCGCTCCCTTCACTTCAGTTCTGCGATGAGTCCGGCGTGGGCCGGAGCAGTGACATGCGGTAGTTCGCAGCGCACGTAACAGGGGATCGAGGGGTGCCCACCAGCGCCACCCGCCACCCGCTCGACGGCCCGGTAATCGTCGTCTGGCCGGCCGACGTCGCCGGCTCACACCATGGTTGCTCTGCTCTGCCGTGATCGGCTGCCTAGGAGTCTGTCCGCTGTCTGAGCCGGTCACTCCTGGAGGGAATCGCCCCGAAGGTCTTGTCAGCGACACTCAAGCGACTCGAAGGGGTTAAGTCCCGCCAAGCGACCCTGGCAGTTCGTGTATTCTCGGTCAGAATCTGGAAAAAGCGGACGACAGGTCATGGGCGGGGCGAGCAGGGCAGGATGCGGCGATGGATTGGCGCGCTCGCCCTGAGCGGCTTGGCAACGGTCGGCCTGGTCAGTTTCCCGGCGGTCGTACCGGCACCAGCGATGATCGTCCAGGCCCGGGCGTTCCATGGGACGCCGGCTGTCGGCGCGCTCTTCTCCAGCAGTCGCAACGTCGGCCTGGGTGCCCACTTCTGCACCGCGAGTGTGGTGCAGAGCCCGCACGGCGACCTAGTGCTCACGGCGGCGCACTGCCTCGCTGGAAAAGCCCCTGGTCATCTCTTCTTTGTGCCTGGATATCGTGACGACCGCGCGCCTTACGGCGTATGGGGCGTTACCCGCATCGTCGTCGACAGGAACTGGGCGGCTAGCGCTGACCCGGACGACGACTTCGCCTTCCTCGTCGTCGCCCGGCCGGGAGGGGGCAGGATCGAGGACGGCACCGGCGGGGAGCGCCTCGGGATAAACCAGCCATCCGGGCAACTGGTCCGCGTCGCTGGGTACCCGGACGGCGCGAACCTGCCGATCCGCTGCGACAGCGTGATCCGACTGTTCAGCCCTAGCCAACTGGTGTTCGACTGCGGCGGCTATACCGACGGCACTAGCGGCAGCCCGCTACTCACCGATGTCAACACCTCGACCGGACTCGGCACGGTGATCGGCGTCATCGGTGGTTACGAGCAGGGCGGATATTCCCCCGCCGTCTCCTACGCGGCCAAGTTCGCGAGCGACATCGCAGCCCTCTACACGCTCGCCGTCAGCAGATCGTAACGGGCCAGTTGCTCTGGCTATCGTGAGCACCACGGGTAAATGTGAAGACGACAACGCCCGTGATTGCGCGATGGCGGATGCCCGGAGAGGGCACACGGCCAGGTCGGCCGTGCGCGATGGCCGCGCGGCTCGGTAGCGCTGGTCACCGTGGCGCTGATACGAGGCCGGCCTCGTAGGCGGCGATGACGAGCTGAACCCTGTCACGGGCGCCAAGCTTGGCCAGCAGGCGCGCCACGTGCGCCTTGGCGGTGGCCGTGCTGATGAACAGGGAGACGGCGATCTCGGCATTGGACATGCCGCGGCCGATCAGGGTCAGCACCTCGCGCTCGCGTTCGGTGATGCCGTCGATCTCCCGCCGCTGCGGTGGCGGCGCGGGCCCGGCCCGGCCGGCGAACTGGGCGATCAGACGGCGGGTGACGCCCGGCGCGATCAGGGCGTCACCGGCTGCGACGACCCGGATCGCGGTGAGGATGTCCTCCAGCGGCATGTCCTTGACCAGGAACCCGCTGGCGCCGGCGCGCAGCGCGGCGTAGACGTAGTCGTCATCGTCGAACGTGGTGAGCACGACGACCCGGGCCGGCTGACCGCCTGCGCTGCGCGCCGCCGCCCGGTCCGCGGTGATCATCCGGGTAGCCTCGATGCCGTCGATGCCGGGCATGCGGATGTCCATCACCACCACGTCGGGCTGGACGTCCCTGGCCAGGCGGACGGCCTGGGCGCCGTTCTCTGCCTCACCGACCACGTCGATGCCGGCCGTGTCGGCGATGAGCACGCGCAGGCCGGCGCGCACCAGCGGCTGGTCGTCGGCAAGCACGACGCGGACCGTCATCGGGCCCCTGGCGGCACCGGCAGCCGGGCCGCCACGCGGAACCCGCCTCCGGGCCGCGGGGCGGCGGTGAGCTGACCGCCCAGCAGGCAGGCTCGCTCGCGCATGCCGGCGATCCCGTACCCGGTCCCGTCCGCCGCGTTGCCGCGGCCGTCATCGACGACCTCGACGGAGAGCTCCTCGTCCTGCTGGTCGATGATCACGCGGCAGTGGCTGGTGTCGGCGTGGCGGACGACGTTGGTGACCGCCTCCTGGATGATGCGGAACGCCGACAGGTCGACGTCGGCCGGAAGCGGGTTCCGCTGGCCCCGCCACTGCACGTCGACGCGGACGCCGGCGTCCGCCGTCGCGGTGGCCAGCGCGCCGAGATCGGCCAGGCTCGGCGCCGGGTCCAGCGATGCCAGGCCGGCAGGCAGGCCCGGCCCGGCCCGGCGCAGGGCACCGAGCATCCGCCGCAGCCCCGCGAGCGTCTCCCGGCTGGTGGCCTCGATGGCGTCCAGCGCGTTGCGCGCCTCGCCGGGCTGGGTGTCGATGACCCGGCGGCCCACGCCGGCCTGGATCGCGATGATGCCGATGCTGTGCGCGACCATGTCGTGGAGGTCCCGGGCGATCCGCAGCCGCTCGGCCGTGACCGCCTGGACCTCGGCTTGCGCCCGCATCGTCTCGGCATGCAGGTGGGCCTGCCGGATGGAGTGGCCGATCAGCCAGGCGATGACGGTTGTCAGGCCAACGGCCAGCTCCACCAGCGTGGCCAGCCAGCCGAGCTGAGCGGGTACTCGCACGGCCAGGTAGCCGGTCAGCGCGGCGAGCGCGATGACGGCCGCGGTGATCGAGGTACGGGGCGGGCGCGTGGCCGCGATGAAGCAGACTTCGATGCCGGCCGGCAGGACCAGCAGGACCGGCAGGATCAAGACAACGGCGCGCGTCGTATCGGGCACCAGCGTGGCGGCGAGTGAGCCGGCGACGAGCAGGGAGAGCGCGGATAGCGGCCGGCGGCGCAGCACGCCGACTGACAGCGTCATGACGCCGGCCAGTGCCAGGAAAACCCACCAGTACGAGGCCCACCCGGCCAGGTGAGGGACGGGCGGACGCTGAGCGGCCCACCAGGCCACGGCCAGCGATGCACCTGGCGGCCCGCGCCTGACTAGCGGGGAACCTGGTGCGGCGTGCATGCGCCGATGGTATCCGCGCGGCGCCTGCCCGGCATTAGCCCGCGGGCGTACGCCCGCGGGCTACCCGTGCCGCAGCGAATGTAGCCGGCAGGGCGATGCGGTGCGGGCGCGGCCCGCGGCACCGTTTGCCAGGTGAGGCAGAACACAGGTGATACGGACCATGAGGAGCACGGCATGAACGAGGCTTCCGCGGCGGGCGGGTTCCTGGCCGCGCTGGCGGGCACAACGCTGCTGTCAGCTTGGCGGCGGCGATGGTTCGTCAGCCGCGAGCAGGCACGAGTTGAGTAACTGTCCCGGCCGCGGGCTCGGTCGCCGGTCGCGCCGGCTTCGGCGGGCGCGAGTCGTCGTCGTCAGCACCGCCACGGTCGGCCTGGCCATGCTGGCGGCGGCCTGCAGCACCGGTAAGGCGAGTACCGCGGGAGCGGCGACCGCCAGCGCGCCGGACTGCCTGACGAAGACACCACCTGCCTGCTATACGCCGCGGGTCTTCCTCACCGCCTACGGCATCCAGCCGCTGCTGGACCGCGGGATCGACGGACGCGGCGTCACGGTGGTGCTGCCCGAGGAGGCCGAAACCGGGCCCGCGCGGCCTTCCCGCCGGGCCGGGGGGATCAC
>JASIBM010000404.1 GCA_030045175.1 Streptosporangiaceae bacterium
GCGCCGGCGCTGGTCAGCGGCGCCAGGCCCAATGTTCCCGCGCAGTGCCCGGATTGCCCCGGCGCGAGCGTCACGCCGGAGGGATACTGCGAGTCCTGCGGCCGCAAGGTGCCGGTCGGCAGCGACCACTCCGAGCTCGAGCTTGAGCTGCTGGCCGGCATCACCGATCGCGGCTTGCGGCACCCTCGCAACGAGGACGCCATGGCGCTCGCCACCACGCAGGCACCTGGCGGCGAGCCCGTGGCGCTCGCGATCGTCTGTGACGGGGTCTCCACCTCCAGCAGGCCCGATGAGGCGTCACACCGTGCCGCGAAGACGGCGATGGAAGCGCTGCTCTCCGGCATCCGGACATCCGCCGACCTGGAGCGCGCCTGCACAGACGCCTTCATGGCCGCGCGCGACGCGCTCCTCGCCATGGCGCAGGAAGACCCGACGACGCCAAACGCACCGTCTGCCACGTTCGTCTCGGCGGTCATCACCGGCAGCCAGGTCACCATCTGCTGGCTCGGCGACAGCCGCGCGTACTGGCTCGACGCCAGCGACAGCGCCGCGGCGAGGCAGCTATCGCTGGATGACTCCGTCGCGCAGGAGCTAATCGCCCGCGGCCTGCTTTCCGAGCCCGAGGCGCTGGCGTCGCCGGCCGGCCACGTGATCACCGGCTGGATCGGCGCCGACCTCAGCGAAGCCGAGCCGCACGTGGCCACGTTCACCCCCGGTGGCAACGGCGTGATCATGCTGTGCTCCGACGGGCTGTGGAACTACCGGCCGGAGGCCGTCGAGCTCGCCAAGATGGCGCTCCCGGCCGCGCTGACCGATCCGCTGGGCAGCGCGGCGGAGCTGGTCAGGTTCGCACTGGACTCAGGTGGCAGCGACAACGTTACCGTCGTGCTCACGCCATTCCCCCTTGGCGATCATCGCGCCGCGCAGGCCACGGCCGGCCAGGAGCCCGTATCCCGCATCACGATGCCCAGGGCCGCCGTCGCTCAGGGCGCCGTCATTCAGGCCGCGTTCCCACGGACCGGCGCCGTCGATGCCGATGTTCCCAAGACCGAGGAGAATCCCGTAGATGAGTCAAGCTGACTTCACCGTTGAGGTCTTCCAGAACGAGTACCTCCCAGAGGGCGGGCGCGACGTCAACGCGATCGTCACGGTGACGGCTCCTGATGCCACCGGCGACCAGGCGCCGGGTCTTGGCGCCGCAGAAGAGACCACCCGCGCCGAGATCATCATCGTGGACTGCTCGGGCTCCATGGAATATCCGCACACCAAGATCGTTCAGGCTCGCGCCGCCACCGCTGCGGCGATCGACGTGATCCACGACGGCGTCGCGTTCGCCCTGATCGCAGGGACGGAGGTCGCGCGACCTGTTTTCCCTGCTGACGGTCGTCTTGCCGTGGCGGACGCCACCACCAAGGATGCGGCCAAGCGAGTGGCGGCTCAGCTGAATCCGTCGGGTGGAACGGCGATGGGAACCTGGCTTCGCCTGGCCAGGCAGATGTTCACCACGAGCTCTGCGTCATTGCGGCACGCGATCTTGCTCACCGACGGCAGGAACGAGCATGAGCCCCCCGCCCAGCTCACCGCCGCGATCACCGAATGCGAAGGCGCCTATAGCTGCGATTGTCGCGGGGTCGGGACCGACTGGGAGGTCGCCGAGCTGCGCAGGATCGCGACCGGGCTGCTCGGCACGGTAGACATCGTCGCCGATCCAGCCGGCCTCGCCGCCGACTTCGAGGCGATGATGCAAGGGGCCATGGGCAAGCAGGTCGCCAACGTGGCGCTGCGGGTATGGACGCCGCAGAACGCGGAGCTCAGGTTCGTCAAGCAGGTGACGCCGACCGTCGATGACCTGACCAGCAGGCGAAGCCAGGCCGGCCCGCAGGCCGGCGACTACCCGACCGGGGCATGGGGGGCCGGCGAGAGCCGCGACTACCACGTGTGCGTGCGAGTTCCCGCGGCGGGGATCGGCCAGGAGATGCTGGCCGCGAGGGTCAGCCTGGTGGTGGGCGACGCGGTGCACGGCCAGGGCCTGGTCAGGGCGATCTGGACCGACGACGAGGCGCTCTCCACCCGGATCAATGCCAACGTGGCGCACTTCACCGGTCAGGCCGAGCTCGCTCAGGCGATCCAGGACGGCCTGGAGGCCCGCAAGCGCGGCGACGAGGACCTCGCGACCGCCAAGCTGGGCCGAGCGGTGGCCCTCGCCGAGCAGTCGGGCAACGAGGACACCGCCAAGCTGCTTGCCAAGGTGGTTGACGTCGTGGACGCGGCGACGGGCACGGTTCGGCTCAAGCGGAAGGTCGATGACGCCGACGAGATGGCGCTGGACACCAGGTCGACCAAGACCGTGAGAACCAAGAGATAACGGCGATCATCATGGCGGTATGTCCGGCTGGTCACGAATCGGCGGCCACCGACTTCTGCGACACCTGCGGCATGCGGATCGAAGGCGCGCCGAGCGGTGCCGTACCGGCGGCGGCCGTAGCGACGCCGACTGCCGCAGCCGGTTCCGCCGGGGTGACGACGGCGGCGGCTGGTGCGGCCGGACCAGGTGGCCAGACCGGATCGGCTGAGCGATGCCCGCAGTGCGGCACCGAGCGAAGCGGCCAGTTCTGCGAGGTGTGCGGGTTCGACTTCGCGACCGGGGCACCAGCGATCGTGGCGCCCTCAGGAAGCCTCGGCTCGGCCACGCCAGGCTCCGCCAGCCCCGCACCCACCGCTCTCGGACCGGCCTCAACCGGCTCGGCTAGCCCCGCACCCACCGCTCTCGGACCGGCCTCAACCGGCTCGGCTAGCCCCGCACCCACCGCTCTCGGACCGGCCTCAACCGGCTCGGCTATCCCCGCACCCACAGCTCTCGGA
>JASIBM010000059.1 GCA_030045175.1 Streptosporangiaceae bacterium
GAGCTGATGGAGCCGTGCGGCGACGAGCACCTGGCGGTCTGCGCGTTCGAGATGCTCCCGCCGCCCGAGCTGGCCGGCATCGAGCGGGCCGGGGACATCTGGTACTCAGAGCTCCGCGGCAGGCGCACGTCCAGGCCCGTCGGGGCGAGCACGCCCAAGGGCATCTTGTGGGCGCTTGACCACCTCAGGTCGGGAGAGCTGGTGGGCGTCATCAGGTTCGGCCATGACAGGTTCGACAAGGGCACCATCGCGGGAATAGCAACGCAGTACCGCCAGGTGCTCTCCGCATCGGTAGCCGAGCCGACCGCGCAGCTGGTCAGGTCATGACCGCTGCGGGTATCTACAACTCGGCGGTGGCCGCTTGGGCGATCGCGGCGGCGTGGGAGATCGGCGCGCTCGACGAGCTGCACAGGTCAAGGACGCTTGACGCGGAGTCGTTCGCCGCGAGCCGTGGCCTTGACCCGGCCGCCACGGTCGGGATGTTCCGCGCGCTCGCGTCGGTCGGCGTGGTGCGGCGCGACGGCGCGACCGTCGTCACAGCCGACGCGTTCGACGAGGTGTACAGGTACAAGTCGTTCTTCCACTGGCTGAGCCGTGGCAGCGCCGAGCTGTTCAGGCAGATGCCATCGGTCCTGGTCAGCGAGAACCGGGTCGGCAAGTTCTACCGGCGGGACGCGGCCGCGATCGCCTACGCCTGCAGGGAGATCGACGAGCTTTGCTACGCGCAGACGTTCTGGGACGCGATGGGGCGCCTGGACTTCGAGCTCGGCAGCGTCGTCGACCTTGGCTGCGGCAGTGGTGGCCGGGTGCTCGACGTCCTGGCCAGGTACCCGCGGGCCCGCGGCATCGGCATCGACATCGCCCGCCCCGCGCTCGACGCGGCCAGGGCCGACTCGCTGGCCGCCGGCGCGGCCGACCGGGTCACGTTCATCGAGGCGGACGTGCTCGACCTCGACGAGCGCCCGGAGTTCGCTGACGTCCAGCTGATCACGTGCTTCATGATGGGGCACGATTTCTGGCCCCGTGAGAACTGCGTGACCGCGCTGCGGCGGTTCCGCAAGGTGTTTCCTTCCGTGCAGCGGCTGCTGATCGGCGACGCGACAAGGACCGCAGAGGTGCCTGATTCCGAGTTGCCGGTGTTCACGCTCGGCTTCGAGCTCGGCCACGACCTCATGGGCGTCTTCCTCCCCACGATCGCCGACTGGGAGTCGGTGTTCGAGGAGGCCGGCTGGACGCTGCTCAGGACCAACAGGATCGACCTGACCGTCGGCGAAGTCGTCTTCGAGCTGGAGTGATCACCGGCCATGACGAAGCTCGCGACAGCGGTGGGGAAGGCACTTGCCGACGAGGGGGTCAGGGCGGCATTCGGCGTCGTGGGCAACGGCAACTTCCTCGCCGTGGCCGGGCTGATGGCTGGTGGCGCCAGGTACGTGGCGGCGAGGCATGAGGGCGGCGCCGTCGCGATGGCCGACGCGTACTACCGGGCGAGCGGTGCGGTCGCCGTCTGCACCACCACGTACGGGCCGGGGCTGACCAACACGGCGACCGGGCTGGCCGAGGCGGTCAAGCACCGCAGTGGCCTGCTGTTGCTTAGCGGCGACCAGCCGTCGGGCGGGCCGCGCCCGATCGACATCGACCAGGAGGCGTTCGCCGCGGCGCTCGGCGCCAGGACCGTTCGCGTCACTGACCCGGCGACCGCCCGCCGCACCGTCGCCCGCGCGCTCGAGCTCGCGCGCGGTGGCCCGTGCCCCGTCGTGCTCAGCCTGCCCGCCGACATGCTCGGCGCCGACGTGCCAGATTTGCACGCGGTGCCGGCCAGGGCCGAGTGTCATGCTGTCTTGCCCATGCTCGCGGCTGCCGAGATCGACGCCGTACTTGACGCGCTGGCGAGCGCGCGCCGCCCGCTGCTGCTCGCCGGGCTCGGGGCGTACCGTTCCGGCGCGGCGCAGCCGATCGCCGCGCTCGCCGACCGGCTCGGCGCGCTGCTCGCGACCACCGTGATGGCCGACGGCCTGTACCGCGACAGCCCGTGGTCGCTCGGGATCTGCGGTGGCTTCGCCTCGCCGCGGGCGGCGGCGATCATGGGCGAGGCCGACGTGGTCGTCGCGTTCGGGGCGAGCCTGAACGACTTCACGCTGCACGGCGGCATGCTGCTCGATCCGGGCGCCACGCTCGCGCAGGTCGACCTGGCCGGGGCCCCGACAGCCAGCCGGGTCGACCTGTGCGTCAAGGGCGACGCGGCCCAGGTCGCCAGTGCCCTGCTGGACGGCGCCCGCGCCCGCGGCCTTTCCTTCTCCGGCTGGCGCCAGCAGGTGGCAGCCGGCCTCGGGCTCGTCGGCTGGGAGCACGAGCCGTACGACGACGCGAGCACGACCAGCCGGATCGACCCGAGGACGTTGTCGCTGGCGCTGGCCGGCCTGCTGCCTGCGACGCGGACGCTGGTCATGGACGGCGGCCACTTCGTCGGATGGCCGGCCATGTACTGGCCGGCCGCCGATCCTTCCGCGCTCGTGTTCACCGGCGCGGCTTTCCAGACGATCGGACTCGGGTTCGCCGGCGCGGTCGGCGCGGCGGTCGGCCGGGCGGACCGGACGACGGTCGTGGCCCTTGGCGACGGCGGCGCGCTGATGGGGCTGCCTGAGCTCGAGACCCTCATCCGCGTCTCGCGCTCGGCGCTGGTGGTGATCTTCAACGACGCCGCCTACGGCGCGGAGGTGCACATGTACCGCCCGCTCGGCACCGACATCAGCCCGGCCACCTTCGGCGACACCGACTTCGCCGCCGTGGCCCGATCGTTCGGCGCCAAGGCGGCGACCGTGCGCACCGTCGCCGACCTGGCTGGCCTGCGCGCCTGGCGGCAGGCGGGCTGCCACGGCACCTACCTGCTCGACTGCAAGGTCGTGCCCGACGTGGTCGCCAAGTACCTGTCGGAGCTTGGCGGCCACATCCGAGCCGGGGGGGTGTGACGTGGCGCGCAAGACCCGGCCGATGACCGGCGAGGAGTACATCGAGAGCCTGCGCGACGAGCGGGAGATCTACCTCTACGGTGAGCGGGTCAAGGACGTGACCTCGCACCCGGCGTTCCGCAACCCGGTCGCGATGATCGCCAGGCTGTACGACGCCCTGCACGACCCGAGGCGCTCATCGGTCCTTGTCGCGCCCACCGATACCGGCAGTGACGGCTACACGCACCGCTTCTTCACCACCCCGCACACCGTCGACGACCTGGTCGCCGACCAGGCCGCGATCGCGGAGTGGGCGCGCATGACCTACGGCTGGATGGGACGCAGCCCTGACTACAAGGCGTCGTTCCTCGGCACGCTCGGCGCGAACGCGGAGTTCTACCATCCGTTCGAGGCCAACGCGAGGCGCTGGTACGCGCAGTCCCAGGAGCAGGTGCTGTTCTGGAACCACGCGATCGTCCACCCGCCGGTCGACAGGAACCGCCCGCCCGACGAGGTCGAGGACGTCTTCGTGCACGTGGAGCGCGAAACCGACGCCGGCCTTGTCGTCAGCGGCGCCAAGGTGGTCGCCACCGGGTCGGCGCTCGCGCACTACAACTTCATCGCCCATTACGGGCTGCCGGTGCGCAAGCGGCAGTTCGCGCTCGTCGCCACCATTGCCATGGACGCGCCCGGAGTGAAGCTGATTTGCCGGCCGTCCTACACGGCCATGGCCGCGGCCATGGGCAGCCCATTCGATTACCCGCTGTCCTCTCGAATGGACGAGAACGACACCATCCTGGTCCTGGATAAGGTGCTCGTCCCATGGGAGAACGTATTCATCTACGGCAGCCTCAGCAAGGTGCAGCAGTTTAGTGAGCAATCCGGTTTCTTCGAGCGCTTTACCTTCCACGGTTGCACGCGCCTGGCGGTGAAGCTGGAATTCATCGCCGGGTTGCTCGCCAAGGCGCTAGAAATCACCGGCACCATGGACTTCCGCGGCGTTCAGGCTCGCCTTGGCGAGGTCCTCGCCTGGCGCAATCTCTTCTGGGCGCTTTCTGATGCCGCCGCGCGCAACCCGGTCCCGTGGAAGAACGGCGCCGTGCTGCCCAACGCCCAGTACGGCATGGCGTACCGCTGGTTCATGCAGATCGGCTACCCGCGGATCAGGGAGATCGTCCTTCAGGACGTGGCCAGCGGGCTCATCTACGTCAACTCGAGCGCCGAGGACTTCAAGAACGACCAGATCCGTCCGTACCTGGACAAGTACCTGCGCGGCTCCGGTGGCCGCGACGCGGTCGAGCGGGTCAAGGTGATGAAGCTGCTCTGGGATGCCGTCGGCACCGAGTTCGCTGGCCGGCACGAGCTGTACGAGCGCAATTACGCGGGCAACCACGAGAACACTCGCGTCGAGCTGCTGTTCGCGCAGCAGTCAGGTGGCCTGATCGACCAGTACAAGGCGCTCGCCGACGCGTGCCTCGCCGAGTACGACCTGGACGGCTGGACGGCAGCCGACCTGTACCCAAAAAGGGAGCGTGAACCATGAGCACAGCCAGCGCCGGACAGCCAGCGGCGACGCAGACCGAGCGAGTCCCGTTGTCGCTCAACCAGGAGTTCGTCTGCCTCTTCGACTTCGGCAGCGAGGACGGGCCGTTCGGCCCGCACTATCACATCGTCGAGGCCTGGCGCGTCACCGGGCAGGTCGATGCCGCCGCGATGCAGCGCGCGCTGCGCGACGTGGTGGAGCGGCACGAGGCGCTGCGCACGGTGATCGTGCGCGACGGCGACGACAAGTACCAGCAGATATATTCCGCCTCGACGCCTGAGCTCTCGGTGCGCGACCTGCCAGCCGAGCCTGGGAAGTCACGAGAGCAGCAGGCGGAGGAGCTGATCAGGGAGCTTGAGAACGGGACCATCGACGCTGAGCACCCGCCGTTCATCAAGGCAGTGCTCGCCAGGTTCGACGACAACGACTCGGTGCTCGCCCTGATCACGCACCACATCGCCACCGACGGCTGGGCGGTGCGAGTGATCATCCGTGACCTGGTCAACCGCTACGCGGCCCAGAAGGGCTTCGACGTGCCCGAGCTGCCGAAGGCGCCGCAGTACAGGGAGTTCGCTACCTGGTCGCTCGAGTCGCCGGACGCGCAGCCGGCCTCGGCCCGCGACTACTGGGCCAAGACCCTGGAGGGCGCCAGGATCAGCGCGATCCCCACCGACTTCGCGCGGTCGGCCGGCGTGCCGCAGACCACGGGCGCGTACCGGTTCTCTATCCCCGCGGACGTGGTCTCGGCCGCGGCGAAGCTGGCCACCTCCTCGCGCAGCACGATGCCGATCGTGCTGCTCGCCGCCTACCAGATCGTGGTGGCAAGGAAGCTCGGCTCCACCGACGTGATCGTGGCGACGTTCACCCCGGGCCGGGGTGGCCGCCTGTTCCAGGACACCGTCGGGTCGTTCTTCAACTTCGTCCCGCTGCGCACCGACCTGGCCGGCGCCGCGACGTTCCGGCGGGTGCTCGAGCGGACCCGGCGGACCTGCCTTGACGCCTACTCGCACGACATTCCGAGCCTGCACATATTCGGCATGGCGCCCGAGCTGATGGGGCCGGCCATGGCCGACAACGGCTCGGCCGCGGTGTTCCAGGTGTTCCCCGACCCGGTCATGCTTGGCGACGACGCCGTCGCTGGCCTGAAGCTCGTCGAGATCTCCAGGGAGCCGCGCGGCCAGGAGCGGACCTCGGCCATGCCTGACGGCGTGCTGTGGACGCTGAGCACCGCCCCGTCTGGCGACATGATCGGGGCGATCACGTTCAAGCGCAACACCTTCGGCGACGTCACGATCGGGGCGATGGCGGAGGATTTCAAGGAAGTGCTTAGCCAGGTCGTCGCGTCCCCCGACGCCCCCATCCAGCTCGGCTGACCCCCCGCGTGCTGGCCAGCGCCAGCTGGCCAGCACGCGGGGCAAGCACGCGGTCAGTCGTCGATGGCCTGGTAGGCCAGGGTCCAGAAGTCGCGGTAGATGTGCGGCGGGTTGAGCACGAACTTGGCGGCACCGGTCATCAAGATGGTGACCATGTCCTCGCTCGGGTCGGAGTACCAGACGGAGCCGAGCCCGCCGTTCCAGCCGAACCGCCCGACCGGCTCGCCGAGCCCGTCCCGGCTGGTGACCACGGACATCCCGAGCCCCCAGCCATGGTTGGCGAAGTAGCCAGCGAACAGCCCGGCCGCCTGCTTCTGCGCGGGCGTGAGCTGGTCTGTGGTCATCACCTCGACCGACGGCCTGGACAGCAGCCGCCCGCCGTCATACCTGCCCTGGCGCAGCATCATCTCGCCGAACGCCAGGTAATCCCCCGTGGTGGAGACCAGGCCGCCGCCGGCGGAGGGGAACGCGGGGGGCTCGCGCCACTTGCTGTCGGCTACCCGGTCGTAGACGTCAACCCCGTTGTCCTGGTAGCCGGTGGCCAGCCGGGACAGGCTCGCCGCGGGCACGCTGAAACCGGTGTCGGCCATTTTCAGCGGCTCGAATATCCGCTCGCGCAAGAACTCATCGAATGGCTGGCCGGTGGCGCGCGCGATCAGCACGCCGAGCACATCCGAGCCCGTGTGGTACATCCAGCCCGCGCCTGGCTGCTGCATCAGGGGGAGCGTGCCGAGGCGGCGCATCCATTCATCAGGCGGGGGCGGCACCGACGGGTCGGGTGCGCCCTGGCCAAGTCGCAGGTCGTCCATCGCCTGCTGGATCGGGTAGGTGCCGGGCGGCGCGAGGACCATGCCGAAGCCCCAGACGAACGTGAGCAGGTCGCGCACGGTGATCGGCCGGCTGGCCGGGACGGTGTCGTCAAGCGGGCCGTTCATGTCACGCAGCACCACCCGGTCGGCCAGCTCCGGCAGCAGCCGGTCCACCGGCTCGTCCAGCCGCAGCTTGCACTCCTCCACGCACATCATCGCCGCCGCCGCCGTGATCGGCTTGGTCAGCGAGGAGATGCGGAAGATCGTGTCAGTGCGGATCGGCGTTCCGTCCAGGTCGGCCGCGCCGATCGGCTCGATCATCGCCTCGCCCCGCCTGCTGACCGCGAGCACAAGCCCAGGCACCTCGCCGCGCTCGACGTAGCCAGCCATCACGTCGCGCATGCGGGCGAGCCGCGTTTTCGACAAACCGCCGCCGCTCATGTCCCGTTCCCTTCGTTACATTTTTAACAAGGCCGTCGTGGTGACTCCAGCAAGAATCCGGCACTGTTCCAGCAGTGACAGTTTCGGTCCTGCGGCAGCATGCTCGAGTGGTTCTATTGCGTTATTACGGATCCCCTGCTACTGTCGCCTCCCGAGCCGGTGTGATGCTTCTGCGGGATTGCTGACTTACCGTGGCGAGCGTGATCTTTAGTGGCCGATGTTGCGCCAGCGCCGCCGCAAGCCTGAAGATGCGACTGATGGCTGATGCCTGCTATCTTCGCCTTCGAGGTATGCGTTTGGTTCAAGCCGATCATGGCAGAAGGGTTCTGGAAAGGATCGTGTCATGCGCTCACGCTTTCGCCTGCCTGCGCTTATCGCCGCAGCCGGGCTCATCCCCCTAGGCCTGAGCGGCACAGCAGTGGCCGCTCGCTCGCCTGTCCATGTGGCCAAGGCAAAACTGCCGGCCCTGACGGTGGCGCAGGTGCGCAAGCTCGCTGCGCACGCGACCGACCGCTCGATCATCATCTTCAAGAACCAGCTGACCAACCTGCCGGCGCGGGGCGCCACCGAGGCGCTCCGGGTCGACGCGGCGGCCGCCGCGCAGGCGCCGGTGCTTGCCGAACTGCACAGGTTGCACGCGAAGCACGTGATCGGCTTCCACATCATCAACGCGATCGCGGCGACGATCTCGCCTGCCGAGGCACAGCGGCTGCGGGCGAACCCGGCGATCCGCGCGGTGGTGCCTGACGCGCCCGTGCGCCTGACGCCGATAACCACGACCAGCCTGCGCACGGGCCCGATCGCCCCCGCCAGGGTCCTGCGCGGTCACGGCGCGCACGCCTCGGGCGATGATCCGGCGCAGCCGATCTGCCCGAGCAACCCGAGCCAGCCGCTGATCGAGCCGCAGGCGCTCGGCATGATAAACGCGCCCGCCGCCGACCAGATCGTGAACGGCGCCGGCATCAAGGTCGGGGTCATCGCCGATGGCATCGACCCGAACAACCCTGACCTCATTCGCCCGGACGGCCAGCACGTCGTCTTCGACTACCAGGACTTCAGCGGGCAAGCCCCCAACGGGCCCACGGGAGGCCAGGCCGGCATGATCGGCGTGGGCATCATCGCCTCGCAGGGCAACCAGACCTACGACCTGTCGCAGTACGTCAACCCGGCGCACCCGCTGCCGACCGGCTGCGACATCAAGGTCGAGGGCGTCGCCCCTGGCGTGAGCGTGGCCGAGGCGAACGCCTTCGGCAACGACCAGACGGGCTACAACTCAGAGGTCATCCAGGCGCTGCAGTACGAGGCCACGGTGGACCACGTCAGCGTGATCGACATGCCCTTCGGCGGGACCGGGGTACCGAACTTCTACAACGACCCGCCTGCGCTGCTCGCCCAGGCACTGGTGGCAGCGGGCATCGTGGTGGTCGCGCCTGTCGGCGACACCGGCACCACCACCGACGGCAACCCCTACTCACCCGGCGGCGTTCCTGGCGTGATCGGCGTCGGCGCGACCACCGCCTTCCAGTCCTATGCCCAGACCGACCAGAACGGCCCGGAGCTGGGTTCAGGCGGCTGGGAGGACAACAACATCAGCTCGCTAAGCGCGAGCGGCATCAACGAGTTCGATCCGCGTACCTTCGACCTGGTCGCGCCCGGCGACAGCCTCTTCACGCTGTGCGCCACCAACACGGCAGAGTACTTCGGCTGCGTCGATCCCTTCAACGGATCCTCCCCAGGCATCGAGGACGTGGCCTCCACGGACGACTCGGCGAGCCTGGTCGCGGGCGTTGCCGCGCTGGTCCAGGAGGCGTACGCCAAGACGCACGGCGGCGTCCTGCCGCCGGCTCCGCTGGTCGAGCAGATCATCGACAGCACGGCCACCGACCTCGGCGCGCCGGCCGACCACCAGGGCGCCGGGATGCTCAACGCGCTCAAGGCCGTGCAGCTCGCCGAGTCCATCAACACCACCAGCCCGGTGGGCAACACGCTGCTCCTGAACCAGACGCAGCTGGACGCGACCGTGAACGCGGGCCAGAGCCACACGTTCAGCATCGGGGTCACCAATGAGGGCACCGCGTCCCAGACCGTCACCCCGACGGTGTCAGGCAACCCGACCGTGGCGTCCAGCGACACAGGGACCGTCACCCTCAGCTCGTCGAGCCCGACGTACGTCGACGGCTTCGGCGGCACCGACTCCTACGCCACCCACACGTTCACCGTGCCGTCCGGGGCCGGCTACCTGAACAGCGACATCTCCTGGGATGCCCAGGCCGGCGGTGCGGCGTTCGAGGAGTTGTTCGATCCCCAGGGCAACCTCGCCGGGTACTCGTCGGACGACGCGAACCAGAGCGGGTTCAGCCAAGTCGAAGTGACCGATCCCATGGCGGGCACGTGGACCGAGGTGATCTACACGATCAACTTCTTCCAGTACTTCGGCACGGTCAACTACGGCAACACCACCGAGGACTTCCACACGGCCGGGTCGGTCTCGCCGGCGTCGCAGACGCTCGCGCCAGGGCAGTCGGGCACCTTCCAGGTGACTGTCACCGCTGGCCAGCCGGGCGATGAGGCGTTCAGCATGCACATGGGAACCGGCAGCAGCACCGACGGTGCCGTCCCGATCGTGCTGCGGGCGCTCGTCCCTGTCACCAGCAGCGGTGGCTCGTTCTCCGGCACCCTGACCGGTGACGGCACCCCCGCGTTCAGCACCGCGGGCAGCGGCCAGGAGTTCACTTACCAGTTCAACGTGCCGGCCGGCGAGCCATCGCTGAGCGTTGGCATCAAGCTGGCCGACCCAGGCTACATAATCGAGGGAACCCTCGTTCCTCCCTTCGACCAGGGGATTGACCTGCAGTCGGGCGTCAACGACGGGGTCGGCCCCGGCGGGGACCTGCAGTTCTTCCACTACGCGCCAGTGGCCGGCCTGTGGACCGTGTCGCTGGTGACCGTCGGCCCGAACGACGGCTCGGCCCTGAGCACGCCGTTCAACGGGACGATCTCGTTCGCTCCGGCCGCGGTGACAAGCAGCGGGATACCTGACTCGGCGACCACGGTGCTGCAGCCGGGGCAGCCGGTCACCGCGACCGTCACCGTCACCAACACAGGCAACATCGCCAAGGACTACTTCGCCGACCCGCGCCTGAACAGCACGGAGGCGGTGGAGTTGCTTGGCACGCCACTGCCTGACGGGGTGCCGGACGCCACGACGTTCACCGTGCAGGAGCCACTGACGCCCGCGACGTTCTCGCCGCACTGGATGGTCCCGACCGACACCACCGGGCTGATCGCGGTCGAGCAGTCCACGTTGCCGATCACCTCCGACATGAACTCCGACAACAACGACCCAGAGGAGCTCGGCATCCCTATCGGCGACGACTCGGTCCTCACGGCCACGTCACCCGAGCTCGCCCCGGGCCAGGAGTGGACCGCTCCCGAGCCCACCTGCCCGTGCTCCGCCGCGCAATCAGGCACGACGAGCCTGACCGCGGTCGCCGTCACCAACGCGTTCGACACCTCCATCACCTCGAGCACCGGCGACGCCTGGCTGCAGCAGTCGATCAACCCCAATGCCCCGTACACGCCGCTGACCCTGGCGCCCGGCCAGACCGGGACCATCACGCTCACCATCACCCCGAACGCGCCCGCGGGGACGGTCGTCTCCGGCTTCATCGCCGTGGACACCTTCAACCAGGGCACGGACAGTGGTGACGAGCTGATCCATATCCCCTACACCTACACGGTCGGCTAACGCCGGCGTGTCGTTATTGATCATGAGGTCGCCCCTGCGGCAAGAACGCAGCCCGCAGGGGCGACTCTCATGAATCACTCGTGATCATTTTAGGCCCAGGCAGCCGAATGCGCGCTGGGCCTTATTTCTTTAATGGTCGTAAATTAACTTGATCAATGGCAGCCGCAGGCGCAGGGCAATCTCGAAGATGTGGCGCCAGCCGGCCCAGGTGCACAGTGAGTGAGGGTACCACCGTGCCCCGCGCCACCAGCGACCATTGATGCCACTCAGTGCTTTCGGGAGCGCGCGCGTCGGGTAAGCCGCCGCGTGGCCGCTCACGGGGCAGTCATGACCGTGACGTGGACGGGTGCCAGTAAATATCCGAGGACTTTCGGCAAGGAGAATGCCATGACCGTCACCCAAGCGCCACCGAGGGATGAACTACTGCGTCGCGCCTCGGAGATTGTCCCGCTGCTTCGTGAGAAGGCAATGTGGATGGACGAGAACCGTCGCATGCACGACGATGCCATCAAGGCCCTCACCGAGGCCGGAATCTTTAAGATGCGGGTTCCCGTCAGGTACGGCGGGTTCGAGTCGGACATGAGCACGGTAGTCGATGTCATTTCCGAGCTCGGCCGGGGAGACGGCTCGGTGTCCTGGACGGTCGCGGTGTGGCTGATCAGCACCTGGATGACCGGGCTATTTCCTGACGAGGTGCAGGACGAGATATTCTCAACGCCCGACGTCCGCATTTGCGGCATCCTTTCCCCCGGCGCGCTCGTGGTGCCTTCCGACGGCGGCTACATCGTCAACGGCAAGTGGTCGTTCAACACCGGCGCGCAGCAGAGCAAGTGGAACACCAACGCCGCGGTGCGACCCACCCCCGACGGCGGGCACGAGCCCGTCATGATCATGGTACCGATCAGCGACCTGAAGATCGTCGACGACTGGCACACCTCGGGCCTGCGCGGGTCGGGCAGCGTGACCACGCTCGCGAAGGACGTCTTCGTTCCCGAAGAGCGCGTGCTGCCGATGGGCCCGGTGCTCGCGGGCATCCACCGCTCCAAGCTGAACGCGGACGCCACGATCTTCAAGGCCCCGTTCATGCCGACCGCGTGCTCCACCGTCGGCGCGGTGGCCCTGGGCCTGGCCAAGGCGGCAAAGGACGCCTTCTTCGAGCGGCTGCCCGGCAGGCGGATCACCTACACGAGTTACGAGAGCCAGAGCGAGGCTCCGGTCACCCACATCGAGGTCGCCGACGCGACCACCAGGGTCGACGAGGCCGCCTTCCACGCCTTCCGTGCGGCGAGGATGATCGACGACAAGGGCGCGGCTGGCGAGCCGTGGACGCTCGAGGAGCGCGCTCGCGCCCGGCTGGACCTGGGGGCCGCCTGCCAGCGCGCCAAGGAGGCCGTGGAGATACTCGACTCGGCCAGCGGCGGGTCGTCGATCTATCGCGACGTGCCGATCCAGCGCATCGAGCGCGACGTGACGACGCTGAACCTGCACGCGATCTTGCACCCGACCACGAACCTCGAGCTGTATGGCCGCATCCTCTGCGGGCTGGACTCGAACACGCCGTACATCTAGCCAGGAGCCTGTGCGCACGGGCGGCACCGGCCGGCCCAGCCGCGGTGCCGTCCGATCGCAGATTCGCGTGATTACACCGGTGACCGGTTTACCCAGGGAGAATTTTGTGGAAGCCGTTAAGGTCCCGTCGCGGGCCGAGATTGTTCAGCACATGGCAGACATAGTGCCCGTGCTGCGGGCGAATGCCCAATGGGCAGATCACCACCGGCGCCTGGCCGACGAGGCGGTCAACGCGATGATCGCCGCTGGTGTCTTTCGCATGCTGGTTCCCGCATACTACGGCGGCTACGAAAGTGACATGCAGACCCTGCTCGACGTGGCCATCCAGCTCGGCAGGGGCGACGGGTCGCCTGCCTTCTGCGCGACCGCCATGTGGGCCCAGACCTGGGCGGTCGCGCACTTCCCCGACTCGGTCCAAGACGAGATCTTCGCCGACCCTGACGTGCGGATCTGCGGGACCTTGGTGCCGAACGGCATGGGTAAGATCACCAAGGACGGCGTCGTGGTGTCCGGCGAGTGGGGGTTCAACAGCGGCGCCTGGCACAGCCAGTGGAAGTTCCTCTCGACGCTGGCGGCCAACCCGGCCGGCGAGATCGAGCCCATCGCGGCGGTCGTGCCGATGAGCGAGCTTGAGATCATCGACGACTGGGACGTCGCCGGGCTGCGCGGCACCGGCAGCGTCACCACGGTCGCCAGGGACCTGTTCATCCCGCGGGAGCGCTACCAGTGGCTCAGCGCGGTCGCCCGCCAGGAATACGACTCCAAGCGGAACGCGGACCTGCCCTGCTATCGCGGCCCGATCATCGGGGTGCTTTCCGCGCTCAACACCGGCAAGCAGATCGGGATGGCGCAGTCCGCCAGGGAGGCGTTCCTCGAGCGCATTCCCCTCCGCCCGGTCCACCACACCTTCTACCAGACGCAAGCCGAGTGGCCGGTCACCCACCTTCAGGTGGCCGAGGCCGACCTCAAGATCGACGAGGCTGAGTACCACGCCCGCAGGCTCGCGGACCTGGTGGACCACAAGAACTTCAGCAACGAGCCGTACACGATGCGCGAGCGCGCGTACTGCCGGGTCGCTGTTGGCCGGACGACGCAGCTCTGCTACGACGCCATCAACATCTACCAGCTGGCCAGCGGCGCGGGCGGCATATACAGCTCGATGCCCATACAGCGCAGTCAACGCGACATTCAGGTCATTAACACGCACGCCCTGGACATGCCAATCAAGAACATGGAGCTGTACGGCCGGGTCTTGTGCGGCCTGGAGCCGAACACGTTCTTCATCTAGCCAAACCGGTGGCCGGCCGGCAGCAATAGGCAAACAATCGATTGCTACCGGCACTCGCAGCAATAGCCGATCAACAGTAGGGAGCTTCAGTGGAATCGGATACCTCAGGTAGCGACTACCGCACGCTGACGCTCGAGGCGTTCGCCGACACGTTCGTTCCCGGCGAGAAGCGCTCGCCCGGTGACCGGGCGATAGCTGGCGCGGCGGCAGGCCCTGGTGCGGTCGCCGCGGGCGCGCTCGAGTTGCTCTCCACGCCCGCCACGGGCGTGTCGTACGGCCTGGACGACCTGGTCAAGTCGCTGAACGGGCACGCGCAGGAATACGCGGCCAGCCACGGCCTGACCTTGGACGATTCGGTCCCGACGTTCGTCGCGATGTCGTACGCCGACCGCACCGGCCTGATCCGGACGCTGACCGCGCCCGATCACCCGGAGAAGGACATCTGGATCCTGGTCGCGCTGTTCTGCTTCATGGCATTCGACACGGCGGCGCACCTGCACACCACCGACGCCATCGCGGCCGGCCACCCCGGCCTCACCATGATGGGCTTCGCCAAGCCTGACGCTGACGGCCTGTGGCGGTTCCCTGACTATTCCTACGGCAGGCCGCTCGCCAGCCTGCACCCAGGCACGACCGAGGCAGGAGATCCGGCATGACGAGTACTGAGCGTACCGACATCGTGGTGATCGGCAGCGGCTTCGGCGGCGCGATCGCCGCCTACCACCTCGCGGCCGGCGGCGCCAAGGTCGTGGTGCTCGAGCGCGGGCCATGGCTGGACACCGAGGAGTTCGAGCACGACTTCCTGCTCGGCACCTCATCCACCCGCGTATTCGATTTCGTCGCAGGCCGTGGCATGAGCGTGCTCGGCGGCAACTGCGTCGGCGGCGGCAGCGTGGTGTTCTTCGCCACGATGCCCCGCGCGCCGTCCTTCATCTTCGAGCGCCAGGGCAGCATCGGCAGGCGGATGTGGCCGGCCTCGATCAGCCGCGAGACGCTGAACCCGTGGTACGACCGGGTCGTCGAGGCGCTGCCGGTGCACAGGCAGGAGTGGCGCGAGGTCACCTACCCCGGCGGCCTGTGGGCCGCGGCCTGCAAGCACGCCGGGCACACAGCGAACCCGGCGCCGGTCGCGATCGACACCAACCTGTGCACCAACTGCAACTGGATGATGGCCGGGTGCCGGTTCGACGCCAAGCGGTCGCTGCTGACGAACTACCTGCCGGCCGCGCTCTCGCACGGCGCTGTGATCAGGCCGCTGCACGAGGTGCAGAAGCTGACGCGGACCGACGACGGTTATTACCGGGTGCACTACAACGTCATCGACGACGAGGACTACCGGGTCTCGACCGGCAGCGGGGAGATCGACGGGAAGATCGTCATCGTCGCGGCCGGCGCCGGCGCCACGCCGGTGATCTTGCAGCGATCGGAGCCTGAGCTCGGCAAGATGCCGCACGGCGTCGGGCGTTATTTCTCCGGCAACGGCGAGCGGCTCAACACCGCGGTGCTCAACGAGGACAAGGTGCGCGACGTGCTCGGCCTGTCCAGGCCAGGCGGGAAGGCATACGCGGCGAATCAGATCGGCCGTGGCCCGAGCGTGGCGAGCTGGGATTACCTCGACCCCTCGCTGCCCGAGTACTCGCGGTTCTCGCTCGAGCAGCTGTACTTCCCGCCCGGGCTCGGGACGATCCTGGCCCAGGCGCAGACCCCGGACGGGCCGAGTTGGTTCGGCCCGGAGAAGAAGGAGATGCTCAAGCACTGGAGCTCGTGGCTGACCATCTTCACCATGTCAGAGGACGACAACGAGGGCGTCTTCGGGCCGCCGCCGCCAACAGGCAACTCGATGCGCATCTCGCAGCAGATGCTCGGCCAGGGCGAGCTTGCCTACACGCCGACCAAGAACACGCTGCGCGGGTGGGCTGAGTCCGACGCAGCGGTCAAGGACATACTCGAGCGCGACGGGCTGGCGACGGTCATGCCGTGGACGCGCGAGGTCGTCGGCGCCTACACCGTGCACCCGCTGGCCTCGTGCCGGATCGGCGACGACCCGGCCACCTCGGCCCTTGACGAGCGGCACGAGCTGCGCGGCCACCCTGGCATCTTCGTCACCGACGCCTCGGCCGTGCCGTGCGGGCTCACAGTCAACCCGGCGCTGACGGTCTCCGCGCTGGCCGAGCGCGCGATGCCAGGCATCGTCGCGGCCGCGAACGAGCGGGGCATCCGGGTCAAGTACGGCGCGCCAGCGCCCGGCGGCTCCACCACCGCCAGGCGCGGCGTCACGAAGACGGCCGCATGATGGGCGGCCATTATGTCTAATCCGGTGATGCGCCGGGCGTTGCGCAGGGCGACGGCGCAGATCAGGTACGTCCGCCCGGTACCGCCCGGCGCGGCGACCGGCCTGGTCCGCGCCGTCTACGCCCAGATGGAGCGGGACTTCGGGATGCTGGCGCCGCCAGTCGCGCTGCACTCGGCCGCGGCCGGCCCGCTGGCGGCGAGCTGGGCGATGCTGCGCGAGAGCCTGCTCGTCCAGGGGCAGGCCGGCCGGGCGGCGAAGGAAGCCGTGGCCGAGGCCGTGTCGATCGGGAACGCGTGCCCCTACTGCGTCGCCGTCCACGGTGCGGTGCTCGGCGGTCTCGACCACCGCGACGACGCCGAGGCGATCGGCGCGGACCGGCTGGACTCGGTCACCGACCCCGCGCTGCGCGACCTGGCCGCCTGGGCCAGGTCCAGCGGGCTGCGTGAGCCGACGCAGCGCAGCGAGCTGCCATTCCCGGCCGACCGCCTGCCGGAGATCGGCGGCGTCGTGGTGACCTTCCAGTACCTGAATCGCATGGTCACCGTGTTCTGCGAGGACAGCCCGCTCCCCGGCGTGCTGCCTGCACCGGTGGCCGGCCGCATGCTGAAGGTGCTAGGCAAGTTCCTGCGGCCGAACGCCCTCGGCGCCCTCGATCCCGGTGCAGCGACCGGCCTGCTGGCCGAAGCCGGGGGGTCTGGGCCATCGGAGCCTGGGGGATCGCCAGGCGATCTCGGCTGGGCGGCGGGCAACCAGGTGATCTCCGACGCCTTCGCGCGCGCCGCCGCTGCCATCGATGCGGCGGGGGCGGGCGCGGCGAGCCAGCAGGCGCGCGACCTGGTCACCGCCGAGCTGGCCGGCTGGTCAGGCCAGCCGGCCGGGCTGAGCAGGTCCTGGGTGGACGACGCGCTGTCGGGGCTGAGCGAGGCCGATCGGCCGGCCGGGCGCCTGGCCATGCTGATCGCCTTCGCGCCGCATCAGGTCCTGGCTGCCGACATCGAGGATTACCGCCGCGATGGGCGCTCGGATTCCGATGTGATCGGCCTCGCCTCATGGGCCAGCCTCACCGCGGCCCGCCGCGTCGGTTCCTGGCTGGCGCCAGCTGCCCGCGGGACTACGCCCTAATCCTTGAGCGGACCAGACACTTCCCAGAAGTGACCGCCAGGATCGGCGAAGTACGCGCTGCGCATGCCCCAAGGCCGGTCCACCGGGCCGTTGACGAACGTCACGTTGTGCTTGGCCAGTTCCTCGCACACCGCGTCGATGTCGTCAACCTCGATGGTGAACAAGAAGCGCGGCCCGTCGGGGCTGCCGACTTTGGCTGGCTCGAGACTCTCAGCCGCCACCGACGCCTTGACGACGTTGATGCCCGTGTTCTCGAAGTGGAACGCGAAGGAGCTCTCGTCCTCCCAGGTCAAAGGCAGGTTGAAGACATCCTGGTAAAACGCCTTCGTGCGGTCCAGATCCTCGACGAGCAAGGTGACGTAATCTACCTTCTTGCGTGACCAGTCCATCGTCGACCTCCCGGTCGCAACGTCGCTTATCGGTTGCCCAGAGCCGTAAGCTCAAGGAAGATCCGCGCGTAGCTTAGCTGGTCGACGTCGTCTGCGTAGGTCGAGTAAGTGTGATAAATGTCGTCGCCGACGCGGAGGAAGCAGCTTATTCCGGGCACCTCGACGGGCACATCGGCGACGACGAGGTCATTGGCCTCATCGCCCGCGAGGATCTCCGCCTTGGACTGGTAGTTGTACACCACCGGAGCGACGGTCTCGTCCAGGGTCACGTGGAAGTCGTAATTGAAATCGCTGCCGAACGAGGAGTACCAGGGAAAGGTCCAGCCGTTCCACGCCTGGTACGCCATGATCTTGGCAATGGGCGCGAGCGAAACGGCCGCGAGCGCGGTGTCCCGCTCGCGCAGCCTGGCGAGCAGGCCATCGGAAAGCTCGTCCGACGCGGCCGAGCAGGTCGGGCAGCCCGCGTCCCAGCTCGGGTCGAACATGAAGTGCTGGACGATGAGCTGACGGCAGCCACCGAAGAGCGTGGCCAGCCCCACATTGCCGCGCGGCCCCTCGAAGGTGTAGTCCTTCTCGACCCGCACCATCGGCAACTGCCTGCGGTCGGAGTTCAGCGCGGCACGGCGGCGGATCAGTTCCTGCTCCTTGGCGAGCAGCCCTCTGCGGGCAGAGAGCCACTCCTCGCGCGACACGACCTGCGGAAGGCTCATCTCGACCACCACCGGGCTCTCTTGGTAGGTCAGCTGCGACACGGGCCCGTCCTTTTGCGAATCAGGAACGCAGGCTCACATGGTAAGCCTGCGAGGGCGAGTGCATCCAGTTTTGCGACCCAATTGATATGCTACGCCGCATGGTGTCCGCATCGGCTCAGCCGCGGCAGTGCTCCATCGCCCGCGCGCTCGAGATCGTGGGAGGCAGGGGGGCACTGCTCGCCGTGCGGGAGGTGTTCCTCGGTAACCGCAGGTTCGACGAGATAGTCAGGCGAACCGGCGTGCCACGTGACACGCTGGCTGCGCGCCTGCGCGTGCTGGTGGAGGCGGGCGTCCTCGATCGGGTGCAGTACTCCAACCACCCGACCAGGTTCGAGTACCACCTGACCCCGGCGGGCCTGGACCTGTACCCGGTCATACTCGCGCTGATGTCCTGGGGCGACACGTACCTGGCCGGGGAGGCCGGGCCGCCGCTCGTGCTACAGCACAGGTGCGGCGAGCCGCTTGGGGCCGAGGTCGTGTGCCAGGGGTGCGGCGAGCAGGTCACGGCGGCCGGCACCCGGCCCGCAGGCTCGGGCGCCAGCCGCCGGGTGGCTGCCCAGACTGTGCGCGTTCAGTGAGCTCCCGTCGCCCCGCTGGCCGAGAACTGGCCGGGAGACCGGCCTTCGCCAGGTGAGCCGCGGTAGCACTGAGCGATGTTCATCCAGTAGTCGGCCTCGTCGCCGGTCGCCACGAGCGCCAGGTCGTCGCGGTGCCTGCGGCGGGTCGTCAGCAGGCAGAAGTCGAGCGCGGGGCCGGTCACCCGCTGCGGGCTGTCGGCCGGGCCGAACTCCCACCGCTCGCCTGACGGCGAGATGAGCTCGAACCTGAACTCCGTCTCTGGCGCCTTCAAGCCGCGGGCGATGTAGCCGAAGTCCCAGGTGCGGACCGCGAACGAGGTGAGATGCCAGATCCGGTCGGTGTACTCGCGGCGAGCGCCTACCGCGTCGGCGATGTCCTGGCCGTGCGCGAAGAGCTCCATGATCCCGGCGCTGGCTAGGATGCCGGCCGGCAGCGGCCTGGCCAGCCAGGGCACGATCTGGCTCGGCGGCAGGGCGGCCAGCGCCTGCGACGCGGCCGTGCGGTCCGCGCGCCAGCGGGCGAGCAGCTGATCTGGCGGACTGGCCAGGTAGGGCTGGAGCATCGCGTTCACTGCGGCGTCGAAGTCACCCGTGGCCTTGGCCGCCTGCTCCTTGAACGCCTCGGGAGCGGCTGCCGCTGCCATGGCGAGCCTGGCCACCGACGCCAGGTGCCCGATCTGGTGCGCGATCGTCCAGCCGGGGGCGGGGGTTGGCAGGCTCCACTGGGCTGGCGTGAGGTTGGCCACGATCTGGTCGAGTTCCTCGCCCTCGGTGACCAGGTCGGCGTAAACGTCCTTGGGAATAGCCACGGCACTTCCTCTCACCGTTGGTGCGCGAGGTCCTACTGATGATCATGGGGTGGCCCCGGTGCACGTGCATCTTCCTGGTTGCCAGCCCCCAAGCGGCCCGCGCGACCCAGGCTCTAGCGAGGCTCTAGCGGAGCTTTACCGCGATCCAAACGGAGCTTGAGCGGGCCAGTGCACCGTATGTCTGGTGTTCAGAGGGCCAGCAACGGAAGGAGACTGATGTTCAGCCCGGTCGAGAGCGCTATCGCTCGCATGTGGGAAAGCTACGGTGAGCCGCTGTCTCTGTCCGACATCGCCAAGAGCGCGATACTGAGCCGGTTTCACTTCTGTCGAGTCTTCAGGGAGGCCACCGGCGTGTCACCGGGCCGGTTTCTCTCCGCCGTCCGCATCTACCAGGCGAAGCGACTGCTGGTGTCGACCTCGCTGAGTGTGACGGACATCTCGCTGGCAGTCGGGTACAACAGCCTCGGCTCCTTCACCAACAGGTTCACGGAGAGCGTGGGTGCCTCCCCGACCCGATTCCGGCGCATGTGGGGAGAGGGCATCCGCGCCGAGGACAAGGCGGCACCTGCCCCGCAGGTGCCGGATTCATGCTCGCCGTGCGGCACCGTGGCCGGACTGGTCGGGCTGCCGCCTGATTATCTGAAAGCGCGGGTCTACCTGGGCGCCTTCGAGACGCCGATCATCCAGCGCCGGCCGTTGGCCTGGATGATCGTCGATACCCGGTCGGCAAGCCCGGCCTCGTACCGGCTCACGAACGTTCCGCCGGGCGAGTGGTTCATCAGGGCGGTGGCGGAGGCCGACAGCGCCGATCCCGAGCCGTGGACGCGCAGGTCACTGCTCGTGGGCGGGCAGGGATCGGTGACGGTGACCGCGAGCGCGGTCAGCGAGGTCGACATCACCTTGCGCGCGAGGCGCCCGACCGACCTGCCGATCCTCTTCGCCGTGCCCGACCTCGAAGGCGCCCACCTGGGCGACCCGGATGGCCCGGAGCCAGGCGCCGAGCGCGGACCGCGACGGACCATGCCGATGCTCGCAGGGACGGCCGGGCGCGCCGCATTAACCCGGCTCGGTTATCGCGGACACTACCGGCTAAGGGATCGATGAGCGTGACAAGCGTGCGTGCGCTGCCGGAACTCCGGGGGCGGGGAGAGGGGACGCCGGGGCTCCGGCCGGGCCGAGAGGCCATGCCGGAGCTCCGCGAGCGGCGAAGGGAGCTGCACAGCCGTATCGTCGAGGGCCGAAGCGAGGCCGTTGACCGCCAGCACGAGCTCGGCAAGCGAACCGCCAGGGAACGGCTTGGCCTCCTGCTTGACGAGGGCTCCTTCACCGAGATCGAGATGTACCGGCGGCACCGGCACGCCCATGGCCTGAAGGCCAACGGGACCAGGCCGCACACCGACGGCGTCGTCGCGGGCTCGGGCACCATCGAGGGTCGCAGGGTCTTCGTCTACGCGCAGGACTTCGCGATATTCGGCGGCTCGCTCGGCGAGGCGCACGCGGCCAAGATTCACAAGACGATGGATCTTGCCCTGTCCACCGGCTGCCCGCTGATCGGGCTGAACGACGGCGGTGGCGCGCGGATCCAGGAGGGCGTCGTCGCCCTGGACGGGTACGGCGGCATCTTCCGGCGCAACGTCGCGGCCTCAGGGGTGATACCTCAGATCAGCGTCGTGCTCGGGCCGTGCGCCGGCGGAGCCGCCTACTCGCCCGCGTTGTGCGACTTCACGTTCATGGTGACCGGCACCGCGCAGATGTACCTGACCGGGCCCGATGTCGTCGCGGCGGTGACCGGCGAGCAGGTGACGCACGAGGAGCTCGGCGGCGCGGACGTGCACGGCGAGCGGTCGGGCGTCGCCACCTTCGTCTATGACGACGAGGAGAGCTGCCTGGCAGACGTGCGTTACCTGATATCGATGCTGCCTGCCAACAACCTCGACCCGCCGCCTGGCGCGCCGTCTCGCGGCGCAACGGCCGACGAGCGGCCCAGGCTAGCCGAGATCGTCCCGCACGAGCCGAACAAGCCGTACGACATGCGATGGGTCGTGGCCGAGCTGGTAGACGACGGGGAGTTCCTCGAGCTGCACGAGAACTGGGCGCGCAACGTCATTTGCGCGCTGGCCAGGATCGACGGGGACGTGGTCGGGATCGTCGGGAACCAGCCGACCGTGCTGGCCGGGGCGCTTGACTCGGCCGCGTCGCAGAAGGCCGCTCGCTTCGTGCGGTTCTGCGACGCGTTCGGCATCTCGCTGGTGACGCTGGTGGACGTCCCAGGATTCCTGCCTGGCACCGATCAGGAATACGGCGGGATCATCAGGCACGGCGCCAAGCTGATGTACGCATACTGCGAGGCGACGGTGCCGCGCATCCAGGTGATCGTGCGAAAGGCCTACGGCGGCGCGTACATCGTGATGGACTCGCGCTCGATTGGCGCGGACCTCTCGCTCGCCTGGCCCACGAACGAGATAGCCGTGATGGGCGCCGAGGCGGCCGTCAACGTGATCTTCCGCAAGGAACTTGCGACGACCTCGGACTCCGATCGGCTGCGATCCGAGCTGGTCTGCGAGTACGTGGACAAGCTCGTGCACCCCTACTACGCGGCCGAGCTCGGCCTCGTGGACGACGTGATAGATCCGGTGCACACCCGGTCGGCGATCGCCTCGGGCCTGGCCATGCTGCGGGGCAAGCGAAAGGCGCCACCGCACCGCAAGCACGGCAATGTGCCCCTGTAGCTGACGAGCACGAGTGCCAGTGCTGTAACACCTGGCGCGGCCGTGTCGCTATATAAGTGTCGGCCGGCTGGTGACAGGATCTACCAGGCATGCAGGGGAGCGCTGGCGCCAGCGACCGGTGATGTCATCACAATCAAGGTGCTGAAGGACTGCTCCCCAGCTGGGTCGCGCGCTGACCGGCACCCCACCGCCTGGCCCCCCTCCAGGGCGGTGTGCGCGCATGCCGGTCGGCGTGCGACCCTACCTGCAAGATGGTGACACCTGCCGACGACACCGGGGAGATGCTGGCCCGCGCCCGATCGGGCGATGAGGCCGGCTTCCTTGGGCTGTGGCGTCAGCTTCAGCCCAGGTTGTTGCGTTACCTGCAGGTGCTGAATTGTGACGACGCTGAGGACGTGGCGAGTGAGACCTGGCTCCAGGT
Organism: Streptosporangiaceae bacterium; assembly: GCA_030045175.1. Lineage (GTDB taxonomy): Bacteria > Actinomycetota > Actinomycetes > Streptosporangiales > Streptosporangiaceae > Chersky-822. The sequence goes on from JASIBM010000059.1 coordinate 22,810, forward strand.
CATTCGTGACCTGCCGAGGTTCAAGGGAAGCGAGGACGACTTCAGGCGCTGGCTGTTCACCGTTGGTCGCCACCGCGCGATCGATGCCGCCCGTGCCAGGCGGCGGCACCCGACCGTCCCGATGACGGCAGGCGCCGACGCCCTAGTCGACGATGACATGGTCGAGGATCAGGTGCTGCACGCGCTGTCGGTCGAGAGCGCGGTCAAGCTGCTTGCCGCGCTTCCTGCCGACCAGGCTGACGTGGTCGCGCTGCGCGTGCTTGCGGGCCTGGACACGCCGGCCGTGGCCGGGATGCTCGGTAAGTCTCCAGGTGCGGTTCGCGTCGCCTTGCATCGCGGGCTGCGCGCGCTGGCGGCCAATCCGGCCCTGCTGGCGCTGGCTCCGGTCCCGGTCGCACAGCCGCAGGCGGGCGCCGCCGAGCGCGGCACTCACCTGCGCCACGCGAGCGACCCGCGCCTGGCCAGGCAGGTGGAATCGTGAGCGGCGGCACTCGCAGGGGTTCCAGGCGGTCGTCCCCCTGGGCCAGCACTCGCGGGGGTTCCAGGGGGTCGTCCCCCTGGGCCAGCAGCCGCAGGGGTTCCAGGCGGTCGTCCCCCAGGGCCAGTACCCACCTGCCGCCAGATGAGCTTGCGCTAGCCGATCCGGCGCTCGCGCCACTCCTGGGCGCGCTGACCACTGGCCCCACGCCGGGTGAGCTGGCCGGCCAGGATGCCGCGCTGGCGATGTACCGGGCCGCGCACGCGGGACCGCAAGCCGCGCCGCTATCCCGGCGCGCCGCACGGCTACGCGGGCGCTCACGTGCCAGCGAAAGGCGAGTCCGAGGCAGGCTGGCGGCCCTCACCACGCTCGCCGTCGTGGCTGGCGGCTTCGTTGCCGCGGGATACGCCGCCGTGCTTCCCTCGCCGCTACAGGACATGGCCCATCATTACCTTGGCTTCCCCGGTGCCCGCCTCGGCGTGCATGCGACGCCCGTCGGTCAGGTGCGCCGCACCCCAGGCGGGAAGGCCGGCCACGGCGCGGACGGCCGTGCGCGGCACGGCGGGGGCGGTTCGTCGCCGCTGACACTGCCCGGCGAGCACCCGTCGCCGTCGCGACTGGGCACGGTCTTGGACGCCTGGGCCGCGTCGTCCGACGGCAGGCAAGCCGCCGGAGCCGCAGTGGCCATCACCGCGGCGCTTACCCACGACGGCAAGTCCGTGCCTGGCTCGGATGTCGGCCTGTTCGAGCGGCCGGCGGGCCAGCGGCACCGCCACCTGGTGGCCATGGGCCAGACCGGGCGGCACGGCACGGTCACCCTGCGCGCGCGGTCGCTGACGACCAACGCCAGGTTCGTGGTGATCGGGCTGGACGGGGTCGAGAGCCAGCCGGTGACCATCATCGTGATCCCGCGGGTGTCGCTGCGCGTGCAAGGCGGCAAGCATCATGGGCGGGAGGCCTTGGTGGTGACGTGCCGGTTCGCTATGCCAGGCGACAAGGTACTGCTCCAGATCCGCCAGGATGCCAGGTGGCAGCCTGGCCACGGGCGGCGCTGGTCACGGGGTGACGGCCAGGTGGCGGGCGGCCGGGCCGGCGGCTGGCATCCCGGCGCATGGCAGACCGTGAACTTGACCGAGTTCGGCAAGAACGGCATGGCGTCCTTCGGGATGACCGCCCCGCTGCCTGGCCTGGCCTACCGCGTGGTGCTGCTGGCCACGGCCGAGCACGGCCGGTCGGTGAGCAACGTGGTCGTCATCAAGGCCGGCGATCTGCCCTGGCGGCCGTGACGCCCACGTGCCTGTTCGGTCCCAGGTGGTAGCCATTCGGTGGTAGACCCGTAGCGGTAACCCTTGGCGTTTGATGACAGCGAAACGCGCCGGCGAAATCGGATACCGCGGCGCTGAGCTTACAGTTAAGGATCGTCTGCGCCTTAGGGCTCGGCATCGCAGCCGCCGGGCATTTCAGCGACGTGAACCGACCGGACGGCAAGGGAGCTGGGCAGTGAGCAAGCCGTCGCCAGGCGACGTGGCCGCCGCGACGACCGACGTGGTCGCCACCACCACCGCCGTCGTGCGCGTGATTAACGAGCGAGCGGTCTACGAGCGGATCAGGAGCCTGGGCCGGGCGTCCGCGTCGCAGCTCGTCGCGGCCACCGGGTTGTCGAAGGCGACGATCGGCCTGGCCCTCGCCAACCTCGAGCGGGTGGGCCTGATCCGCAACGTCGGGCATCGGGTCGGTCAGGTCGGCCGGGCGCCCAGGCTCTACGAGATCCGCCCGGACGCCGGCTGGGCGATGGCTGTGGACGTAGGCGGATCCTGGATCAGGCTCGCCGTGGCCGACCTGTCCGGACAGATCGCGGCGCGGAAGGATGTGCGGGTACGCGCCAGGGACGCCACCGTGCTCGCGGGGCAGGTCGGGGAGCTCGCGCGGGACGCTGCGGCGCAGGCAGGGATCTCCATCGCGGATGTCACGCACACGGTCGTCGGCTTCCCTGGGATCTACGACGCGGAATCTGATCTGATCATGGCCGCGCCGAACCTGCCGGGCTGGGATCGGCCGGGATCGGTGGCGGCCCTGCGCGACGCGCTTGGCAGTCAGTTCTCCATCGACAACGACATCAATCTCGCCGCCCTGGCCGAGCAGGCGCACGGCGCGGGCGCCGCGGCGAGCAACTTCGTCTTCGTGTCAGTCGGCACTGGCGTCGGGATGGGGATCGTCATCGGCGGCAACCTGTACCGCGGATCGAGCGGCCGGGCGGGCGAGATCTCGTTCATGCCGGTGGCCGACGGCTCGGAGCGGCTGGCCACGCCGGCCGATGACGTCAGGCGGCACGGCATACTCGAGACGGTCGCCTCGGCCGACGGGATCATGGTGGCCGCGCGGCGTCGCGGCCTGACCGCGGTCACGGCTGAGGAGGTGTTCCGCACGGCGAGGTCGGGAGACCCGGAGGCGCTCCAGGTCGTGCACGCCGAGGCAGGCCATATCGCCAGGGCGCTCGCCGTGGTGATCGCGGTGCTCGACCCGGGGCTCATCGTGCTCGGCGGCGGCGTCGGCGGCAACGCAGACTTGCTGCTCGAGCCGATCAGGCAGCGGCTTGGCGAACTGCTCGCGCTGTCCCCGCCATCGATCGAGGTGTCCAAGCTCGGCAGGGACAGCGTCGTGCTCGGCGGGCTCGCGGCAGGCTTGGAGCGCGCGCGAGACTCTGTGCTCGCCTGCATCCAGGCCTGACGGTGGCGTTAGGGCGCCTTTATTTAGGCGTCGCCTGCCGTTATTTAGGCGTCGCCTGCCGTCGGAAGTGTCACTCTGAGGCCCATTGACACATATGTAAGACAGGCTTACAAATAATCCGACGGCCGCATCGCACGCCCCGCGGACGCGAGTCGCAGGTTGGAGTCTGATCATGACATCGATAACTCGTTCCGGACGGGCACTGGCCACCGCCGCCATTTTGACCATCGCTTCCCTGACCTCCGGGGCGGCTGCCGCCGCCGCTCCCGCCGCTCCGGCCGCTCCCGCCGCGCACGCCGTCAAGCAGGCCCGTGCCACTTCCACGAGCTTCACCCGCGCCTTGCTCGCCGCCTCGGCGAGCACCGGTGCCTCGGACATCACCAACCTCGGCGCGAATGGCTGGAACGTCCTTTCCAGCGCGAGCACCACGGCGACCGGAGCGCAGATCTCCACCCCGGGCTTCAGCACCTCGGGCTGGCTGCCCGTCGCCAACGACGACGCGGGGGCGCCAGGCACCGAGGTGGAAGCGCTCGCGGAGAACGGCCTGTGCCCAGGCGACACCGCCTTGCAGCCGGTGAACCAGCTCGACGACAGCCCGAACAGCGTCTTTTACTCCAACAACATGCAAAGCTGCTACGGCTACCTGAGCAGCATCGGCGCCGACACGCTGGCCGAGTTCGACGTGCCGTGGTGGTGGCAAACCAGCTTCACCCCGAACCTGGCGTCCGGCCAGGTCGCCACGCTGATCGTCAACGGCGTGATCGGCTCGGCCAACGTATGGGTCAACGGCACCGAGGTCGCCACCTCGTCGACGGTGACCGGCGACTACACCAAGTTCACCTTCAGCATCACGAACCTGATCGTCTCCGGCACCAACTCGCTGGCGATCGAGATCAACCCGAACGACCCGCTGACGATGTTCACCCTGGACAACGTGGACTGGACCCAGATACCACCGGACAACATGACCGGCATCCAGTTCCCTGTTCAGCTCGCGGTCGACGGCGCCCTGTCCGACGGCAACGCGCACGTGGTCGAGGACAACGCGACCAACCTGAGCACCTCCGCGCTGACCGTCAAGGCGGACATCACCAACAACACGTCGACGTCCCAGACGGGCACGGTCACCGCGACGGTCGACGACCCGAGCGGCAACCAGATCGTCGACATTAG
>JASIBM010000405.1 GCA_030045175.1 Streptosporangiaceae bacterium
CGCGGCACCGGTCAGCAGGAGCTGCGCGGCCGCCCTGGTCCGCGCGGTATCGGCATAACTGTAGGAAAAGATCGTATTGACCGCCGCGGTGACATCATGGGTCACCGTCCGGGTCGATGCCTGGTCAACGAACGCGATGTTGGCATCCGCGGCCGCGACTCGCAGCCGATGGGCGGCGACCGTAGCCCAGGTCGCGAGGCTGCCGAGGACGATGGCCGCCAAGCCGAGCACCGCCGTCATGACCAGGCGGCGACTCCGGCGAGCGGCCTGCTCAGCCGCGTCGTTCAGGTCGGGGCGAGCGGGCTGGGCCGGCTCGGCCTGGTCATTTCCGGTGGCCGCATCCGCTGCGGGAACGGCATCCTCTGCGGGAACGGCATGCTCTGCGGGAACAGCCGATGGGGCGGGAGGTATGTACGGCATGGTGATGATTCTCCCTCGGCTCAACCGGACGGCGCACGGCCCGCCGCGGCCGCCCCCACGGGCACCTGGCCCAGCGCGCTGAGCTTCCATCCGTGCGGCGTCCGGGTCAGCTCGCCTTCCAGGCGGCTGTACTTGACGGCCGCCGCGCCCTTCGCCGGGGTCACGGTGACCTGGAGCGCGACGATGATGCTCGCGGTCCCTGCTCGCAGGTCCAAGGCGGTGAGCGCGCCGTCGAGGATCTTGGCGGTGCTGATCGTCTTGGCCTGGCGTACCTGTTGCTCGAAGGTCGACCTGCTCGCCACGATCTCGCCCCGCAGCGTCCCGGTTGATGACTGCTCCCACAAGTTCAGGCCCTGGCCCACACGGCGGTAGTCCAGGGTGTTGAAGTTCAGCACCGCCTGCTCGCCGGCCTGCAGCACCTGATCGCGCGCCTGGGCTTGGCTGGCGGCGCGCGGCGCGCTGAGCCAGGACCAGCCCGACCAGGCGGCGAACACCAGGGCCGCGAGCAGCAGCACGCAAGCCACGGCGAGCAGCGGATCCGCCGGCCTGCCGCGCTTGCCTGGCCGTCCTTTCTCGCTGTCTTCCCGCTCGGTCCCCGCGCTTTCCTGCTCGGTCCCGGTGCTTTCCTGCTCGGGCGCGGTGCCTTCACGCTCGGTCGCGGCGCTGTCAGCCATCGGCCTCACCCCTCATGTTCAAGTCGCCCGCCCTCACGGCGAGATTCCAAGCAGCTGGGCGAGCCCTGGCTGCGCGGCTGGGGGCACGGGGCCGCCCGGCGGCGCGTGGGCCGATCCGCGGACGTCCACGCCGCTGCTGGCTGGCAGGGAGCAGTGGGCGGCCGTGTTCAGCGGGCCAGGGGAGGTGTCCAGGCCGTTGCGATAGACGGTGCCGCCGTAGCCGGCCGTACAGGGCAGCGGGACGAAGAATGTCAGCGCCACGCCGAAGCGGGCGCCCTTGCTGGTGATAACGGTCGAGCCGATCGCGATCACCGCGGGAAGGGCTGACAGCAGCTCGTCAAGCGCCCGGCCCCTGGTGAGCGTCAGCTCGGACGTGGTCAGCAGGTTCGCGATCAGCACGCCTAGGCCAGGATTGCTCTCGGCGAGCAGGTTGGCGACCTGCGCGGCGGCCTGTGGCCCGGCGACGATCAGCTGTCGCAGGCTGGCGTCGAACTGATCAAGCTGCCTGGCAAGCAGCAGCGCGTTGGCGCCGAACGAGTCCAGCGCGCTGCTCTCAGCTATCTGCGTCGCAAGCACCGTCCTGGCGTCGCTGATCAAGGTGGTGGTCTGCGGGATCGTCGCGTCCGCGGCACGGACCAGGGCGCCGTTGCCATCGATGATGGCCTGAAGGCTGCTGCCCTGGCCGGCGAACCCGGTGGCGAGCTCGTCGGTCAGCTCGCGCAGCGTGCCGAGCGGCAGCGAGACCGCGAACGTGTTGATGCTGGTGAGCAGGCTGGTCACCGGCAGCGGAAGCTGCGTATCACGCTCAGGAATCACGCTGCCGTTCGCCAGGAACGGACCAGCGGCCGTATCCGGGCGCAGGTCCACGTACTGCTCGCCGACCGCGGAAAGATCCGCCACGGCGGCGTGCAGCCTGTCGGGGATGGGCGGCGCTGAATCGCTGATGTCCAGGTCGGCTTCGACCCCGCTCTCCGTCAGCGTGATCGCTCCCACCCGCCCGACGGGGACGCCGCGGTAGGTCACGTCCGCGTTGGGGAAGATCCCGCCTGCGTTGGCGAGGTCAAGGCGGACCACGTAGTAGCCGCGGAATCCGATGAAACGGCCGAGATTCGCGTAATTGATCGCCGTATAGGCGATAACCAGGATGCTGATCAGCGTGAATGCGATCAGCTTCAGCCTGGTGACCCTGTTGAGCATCAGCGCCGGCCCTTCCGGTGTGCGGGCCTGACCGGGGGAATGATCGTCGTGCCCTTTGCCGCCCGGAGCGTCAGGTAGGCGTTCAGGTAGTCGCCCTTGACGTCGGCGAGCACCTGATTCGTGAACGGATACGTGAGCAGCACCTGAAGCGCGAGCGGCAGGCTCTGCCCGGCATTGGCCAGCTCGCGCAGCGTCGGCGCCAGCTCGTTCAGGTCGCTGACCAGGTTCGCCTGGCTGGCGTTGATGGTGGCGACCGCCACGCCTGTGAGCCTGTGCAACGACTCGAGCATCGCGACGAGCTGCGCGCGCTGGTCGGCCAGCACCTGAAGTCCTGGCGTGAGGTGATCGAGCACGTGGCCGATCTGGACGTCGCGGGCGGCCAGCGTCGCGGACAGTGCGTTCAGCCCGTCCAACGCGGTGATGATGTCGTGCCGGTGCGCGTTCAGGTTGGCCAGCAGCGTGTGGAACTCGGTGAATAGCGACCGTATCTGCGGCTCGTTGCCAGATAGCGCCGCGTCGAGCTGCGTCGTGATCGTGTGCAGCTGGCTGATGCCGCCGCCGTTGAGCAGCAGCGACAGCGCGCCGAGCACCTCCTCGACGGTGGCGTTCGTGGTGGTGCGGGACAGCGGGATCACCGCGTCATTGGCCAGCCTGCCGACGCCGGGGATGCCTGGCGGCGCGGCCAGCGCGACGAACTGCTCGCCGAGCAGGCTCGACTGCTGGATCTCAGCTATGGCGTTGGCCGGCAGGTGCACGCTCCCGTTGACCAGCATGGCGACATTCGCCGTCCAGCTATGCGGCGGGACGAAGATCTTGGTCACGCGGCCGACTGCCACGTCGTTGACCATCACGGCGGACTGCGGCACCAGGTCATCCGCGTCGGAGAACTGGGCGGTCACCTGGTACGGATGACTGCCCAGGCTGGCGCCGCCAGGTAGCTGGATGCTATAGATGCCGTTGAACCCGCCCGAACCGCAGCCAGCCACGGCGGCCGTGAGAACGGCGGCCGCGGCCACCATGGCCAGGCGCGCCCGTGACCTACTCATTTGCCACCGCCCTCCAGCGCTTGCGGCGTCGCGTAGACGGTGCCGACCAGCGGAAGCGGCAGCGGCGGCAGCCAGGCGATCGCCGAATCCGGGACCGGGACGGCGCCGAGCAGCGCGACCGAAGCGGACAGCGAGTCCGAGGTGGTGAAGGCACCGGATGCGGCCTTCCCCATGCTCAGCTCGTTGAGGTCACCGCGCCCCACCAGCGTGTGGCTGGCCACGTTGTAGGCATTGACCAGGTTGTCCGCCGCGAGCGGCGCCACGTCCAGGGCCTCGGCCAGGGACGCCCGCTCGCGCACGAGCACCGAGGTGATCGCCGCGAGCCTGTTGACATTGGTCACGAGCAGCGCGCGGTTGCTTCCGATGAAGTGGTTGACCTGGCTCAGCGCGACGGCGAGCTCGCTGATCGCGCCCGACAGGTCCTGGCGGTCACTGGCCAGGATCTGCGACACGTCGGCGAGCTGCTGCTCGGCCAGCTGCACCTGGCCGTTGTTGTCCTTCAGCATGGTGGTGAACTGCTGGAGGTAGGCGATCGCGCCGAACAGGTTGCCCGAGGAGCCCCCGAGGGTCTTCGAAAGGCCGCCGAACTCGGTGAGCATCGAGCGCAGGTAGCCGCCGTTGCCTGCCAGGTTGGCCGCGCCGGTCTTGATCAGCTCGCTGAGTGCCCCGTGGTGGTTGGCCCCGTTAGGGCCAAGTGCGTTCGCGAGCTTGGCCAGGCTGGCGTAGACCTGATCGATTTCCACCGGCACCGCCGTGCGGGTGACCGGTATCACCGCCCCGGCCTGGAGCTGCGGCCCGCCGGTGTATGGCGGGGTGAGCTGGATGTAACGGTCGGCGACCACGCTCGGCGCGAGCACGACCGCGTCGGCGCCTGCCGGTATCGCGACGCCGTAGTTCACCGTCATCGTGACCTTGACGCGCGAGCCGTCTGGCTGAACCGAGTCGACGGTGCCGACAGAGACCCCGAGGACGCGGACGGTGGAGCCCGGGTATACCCCGATCGTCTCGGTGAAGTAGGCAGTGATCTGCTTGCCTGGATGCGTTCCCTGGTAGAGCAGGAAGCCGCCGAGCAGTATCCCGATCGCCACGATCGCGGCACCGAGCCCGAGCAGCCAGCGGGCCCGCCTGGTAGGCGCGAGCTTGCCGAGGGCGGGCGTGACCCGCTTGACGTCGTCGCGCGTGATAATCGACATGCGGCCTCTGCTTCAGGGTTTCGGGGGCTGGCAGCCGTGCGCCGGCGTGTTGTCAGGCGCGTACGACTTCGGGACCAGGCCGCACACGTACACGTCGAACCACCGGCCGTTGCCGACGGCGTTGCCGAGCAGCCGGTAGTAAGGGCCGGCCAGCGCCAGCGCGCTGGCGAGATCTGCCTGATCGCGCTGGAGCACGGCGGTCACCTGGTTGAGCGCCGCGAGCGCCGGGCCGAGCGTGGCCTGGTTGTCGCTGACCAGGCCAGACAGCTGTACCGCGAGCGCCTGGGTGCTGACCAGCATCGCCTGTATGGCGGCCTGGCGCTGCCGCAGCTCGGCCAGCAGCAGGTTGCCGTCGGTCAGCAGCGCCTGGAACCTGGCGTCCTCGCCAGCCAGCGTCCCGGTAACCTTGCGCGCGTCCGCGAGCAGGCTGGTCACTTCGGCGTTCCTTGAGGCCACAGACTCCGACAGCGCGGCGAGGCCGCGCAGCGCGTCGCGGACATACGGCGGGGTCGTGGCGAAAGCGGCGGACAGCGCCTGCATGCTGCGGATGAGCTGGCCGGCGTTGATCTGGCCGATCTGCTTGGCGATCCCGCCGAACGCCTGGGTCACGTCGTACGGGGTCGTCGTGCGCGACAGCGGAATCGGCTGGGCGGGATCCTGCGGGGCGTTGCCCCGCGGGTTCAGCGCCAGGTACTTATCACCGAGCACGGTCTTGATCTCGATCGCGGCCGTGGTCTTGTTGCCCACCCACGCGCCCTTGACCTGGAACGTCACGGCCACCTTGGCGCCGGCCAGCGACACGCCGGTGACCTGGCCCACCCGGACTCCCGCGATTCGCACCTCGTTGCCTGGTTGCAGGCCTGCCGCCTCGGCGAAGTAAGCGGTGTACCCGGTGCCGCCGCCGATGATCGGCAGGTCGCCGGAGAAGTAGGTGAGCACGGCGATGAGGGAGAGCAGCGCCAGCCCTACGATCGCGACCGTGACCGGGTTGCGCTCCCTGATCGGCTTGGCGCTGATTCGCCTGAGCCTGGAGAGCGTGGAGCCGTTGATCATGCGCACCTCGCAGCCGTGATGGTGGTGCCCTTCGATCCCGCACCGTGCCCGGGCGTGCGCACGCCGGTCACCGTGGCCTGGCAGAGGAAGAAATTGAGCCAGGATCCGTAGGAGGCCAGCCGGACGATGTCAGCCATCTTGCCCGGCAGGTCACGCAGGAAGGCATCGACCGCGGGCGTGTTGGACGCCAGGTTGGTGGCCAGCCGCTCGAGCTGGCCGATGTCGGTCCGCAGCGGCGCCCTGACGACCTGGAGCAGCCCCGCGGTCGTGCTCGTGAGGGTGGCGATCGCTGATATCGCGGTGCCGATCGGCTGCCGGTCGGCGGCTAGCCCGGACACCAGCTCCTGCAGCGCGGTGATGAAGTTACCGAGCGCGGCGCCGCGGGAGGCGATGGTATGCAGCACCGCGTTGAGATTGCCGATCACCTGGCCGATGACGCGGTCCTTGGTGGCGAGTGAGGACGTCAGCGCGCCGACCGTGGCGACCAGCGCGGTGATGTCGGGGCTCTCGCCCTGGAACACCGCGATGATGTCGCTGGTGAGCTGGTTGATCGTGGTCGGCGAGAGCGTCTGGAACAAGGGCTGGAAGCCATCGAACAACTCGGTGAGGTTGAGCGCAGGCGTGGTGCGCGACAGCGGGATCGTCCCGCCCGGCGCGAGGGTGCGGCCGACCGGCCCGGCGCCCTGGCCAAGCTCGATGTAGCGCTGGCCCACCAGGTTGAGGTATCTGATCGTCGCCGTCGCCGAGGCTGGCAGCGGGTGATCAGCCTGCACGGTGAAGCCGACCAGCGCGAGGTCGCGGTGATAGATGCTGATCGACGTGACCTCGCCGACCCGGACCCCGGCGATGTCCACGTCATCGCCCGCGTTCAGCCCCGTCACATCGGAGAACACCGCGTGGTAGCCGACCGTGCCTGACACGCCGGTCTGGGCGATGGACAGGCCGAGGATCGCCGTGACTATCCCCGTGATGACCACGAAGATGATCGACTTGATCAGTGGCGCCGCGATTCCCTTGCGTTTCATGTCCGGCTCACTTGATGATCACCTCCGTGCCCAGGAAGAGCCCCCCGGTAAGCAGGTAGCCCCAGCGCGGCACCGCGGCCGTGGACCGGCCGAGCCAGAGCGCGGCTAGCTCCCTGACCAGCTCGATCTCGGCGGACGATCCCGCCAGTCCGGCCGGGCCGGCCGGCGAAACTGTGGCGGCCGTCGTCCCGGCCGCGCCGTGGCCGCCAGGCGGCGGGCTGGCGGACGGGGTCGCGGACGAGCTCGCGGGCGGCGAGCTTGTCCCGTCGTTGAGGTGGATGCCAGGGAACGGCACCGGGTAGCAGCGCGGGCCGAGGTTGTCGCCGTACCTGGGGGTGTCCTTGGCTGGCAGGTACCGCCCTGGCGAGGGGACCACGACGAGCTGGGCGTGCAGGCCCGGCTGCCCCGTGCCCATCCCGAGCACCTTGTTCACCTTGGGCACGAAGTTGGCCAGGTCCCGCAGGATGCACGGGAACTCGGGCGCGTAGCGGGCCAGGATCGCCAGCGTGGGCAGGCTCTGCGCGGACAGGCCGATCATGTTCGACGAGTTGGCGTCGAGGAATGAGCGCAGGTCGTCCGACGCGGTGGTGACGTTGGCGAGCAGCGCGGCGAAGTTGGCGCGCTGGGCCGCGAGCGTCTCGCCGGTCACGCTGAAGTCATTCAGCGCCGACACGATCGCTGGGGCCGCGCGGGTGTACGTTCTGGCCAGCCCGGCAAGCAGCTTGATGTCGGTATCGAGCTGGGGCAGCCTCGGATTCATCGTTTCCAGGTACGAATTGAGCGTGACCAGCGTCTGGCCGAGTTCCTTGCCGCGTCCGGCGAGCCCGTGCGCGATGGCCGTGAGGATGAGCGAGAGCTTGTCCGGCTGGACCGCGACGAGCAGGGTGAACAGGTTGTTCAGTACCTGCTCGAGCTCGAGCGCGTCGGCGGAGCGATCCTGCCGGATGACGCTGCCGTTCGCGAGCGTGACCGTGGCGGGCCTGGCGGGCACGATGAGGTCGACGTATCGCTCCCCGAACAGGGTCATGGGCAGCATCTCGGCCGTGACGTTGGCGGGTAGCCAGCGCAGGTCGCCCGGCTCGATGGCGAGCTCCAGCCGGGCCCCGCTGCCGTTGGAGCTGATCTGCCTTACCTCGCCGACCTGAACGCCGCGGAGCATCACCTCCGCGCCCGGGTGCATCTCGCTGCCCGCGCTGTCGGTGTACAGCGTCACGATGGCGGCGTTGCTGAACTTCTGCTGGTACAGCGCGACCGCAAGCCAGGCCAGCAGGACGAGCACCATCAGGAAGGCGACCCCGGAGAGCCTGCGCCCCACCTTGAGCCTGCGCTCCGCCCCTAGCCGGCCCCGTGGCGTGCTCATCCGGCCACCCGCACGGTTGTCGTCGCTCCCCAGATGGCCAGGCTCATGAAGAAGTCAACGATGTTGATCATGACGATGGCGGTGCGGACGGCCCGGCCGACGGCCACGCCCACGCCGGCCGGCCCGCCGCGTGCCCGGTAGCCGTAGTAGCAATGCACCAAGATCACGATCACGCTGAAGATCATCACCTTCAGGAACGACCAGAGCACGTCCACCGGCGAGAGGAACAGCCCGAAGTAGTGGTTGTAGGTGCCCGCAGACTGGCCCTCGAAGTCGACGGTGATCAGGCGGGAGCCGAGGTAGGAGCTGATCAGTCCGATCGCGTACAGCGGCACGACCGCCACCGCGCCGGCCAGGATGCGGGTCGTGACCAGGTAAGGCAGGCTCGGCACCCCCATGCCCTCAAGCGCGTCGACCTCCTCGTTGATCCGCATCGACCCGAGCTGCGCCGTGAAGCCCGCCCCCACGGTGGCGGACAGCGCCAGGCCGGCTACCAGCGGGGCGAGCTCACGGGTGTTGAAGTAAGCGGAGACGAAGCCGGTGAACGCCGCCGCGCCGATCTGATTCAGCGCCGCGTAGCCTTGCAGCGCCACGACGGTTCCTGTGAACAGCGTCAGGCCTACCATCACGCCGACGGTGCCGCCGATCAGCGCGAGAGCCCCGCCGCCGAAGCTGACCTCGGCTATCAGCCGCAGCACCTCGCGGGGGTAGCGCCGCAGCGCGCGCGGCGTCCAGGCCAGCGCGCGGGCATAGAAGGAGAGCTGATCGCCGAGCACGTCGAGCCAGCCGAGCCAGCCGTCGACACCGCGGCCGGCCCTCGCGAGCCAGCCATCCGTGGCGTCTTGCTCATCAGGCGCCTTGCCTGTCGTCACCGGGTCGTCCGCCACCGCGCTCATGCTCATGATCCTTTCGGCGGGACGATCTTCAGGTAGAACACGGTCATCACCAGGTTGACGAAGAAGAGCAGCAGGAACGCGATGACGACCGACTGGTTGACCGCGTCGCCGACTCCCTTGGGCCCGGGCCTGGGATTCAGCCCGCGATGCGCGGCCACCACGCCGGCGATGAATCCGAAGATCAGCGCCTTGATCTCGCTGATGTAAAGGTCGGGAAGCTGCGCGAGCGACGAGAAGCTGGCGAGGAAAGAACCCGGGGTGCCGTGCTGCAGCTCGACGAAGAAGAAGTAGCCGCCGAGCACGCCGACGACCGACACCAGGCCGTTGAGGAACACCGCGACGATCGCGGCCGCGAGCACCCTGGGCACGATGAGGCGCTGGATGGGTGAAACGCCCATCACCTCCATCGCGTCGATCTCCTCGCGGATCGTGCGGGCGCCGATATCCGCGCAGATCGCCGAGCCGCCCGCCCCGGCGATCATCAGCGCCACGATGATGGGGCTGGCCTGCTGGACCACCGCGAGCGTGCTGGCGGCGCCGGTGAACGACTCCGCGCCGAGCTGCTTGGCCAGCGAGGCCACCTGAAGCGTGATCACCGCGCCGAACGGGATCGACACCAGCATGGATGGCAAGATCGTGACGCTGGCGATGAACCAGAACTGCTCGATCAGCTCGCGCACCTGGAACGGCCGCTTGAAGGTCAGCCACAGCACGCTGGCCACCAGCGCGAACAGCTTGCCTGTCTCGCGCAGCGCGCCCGTGCCAGGGATGCGGCTCTGCTGGCTGGTCACGCCCGGCCACCTCCGGGCCGATCCGCCGGCCAGCCGGCAGCGGGGCCGGCCTGCTCGCCGGCCTGGCGGATGCTGGTCAGGGCGAGCTCGCGGTCGTCGTCCGGCAGGTTGGCGATGATGGCCTGCCGCGCGCTGTCCGGCAGGGCAGGCAGCTCGCTGATCACGCGGGCCATTCGCCGGCGCACGGCTAGGCGCTCGGGCATTCCCGCACTCGGCACGAGCTGCGGAACAAGCGCGGGCAGCCGTTCCGCTTCCCGGTTCTCGCCGTTTTGCGCCTCGGCCGCCTGCTCGAGGAGCAAGGTGGCCTCATCCTTCTCCTCGGACATGCCGATCGGGCCGGCCCGGCGCCCGTTGACGAACTGCGTGATGACCGGGTGCTCGCTGGTGAGCAGCATCTCGCGAGGGCCGAACATGACGAGGCTGCCGCGGAACAGCATCCCGATGTTGTCCGGCACGGTGCGAGCGATCTGGATGTCATGCGTGACTATCAAGATGGTGGCGTCGATCTCGGCGTTCAGGTCGATGAGAAGCTGGGACAGGTAAGCGGTCCGCACCGGGTCAAGGCCGGAGTCCGGCTCGTCGCACAAGATGATCTGCGGGTCGAGCACCAGCGCACGCGCGAGGCCCGCCCGCTTGCGCATCCCGCCCGATATCTCGCCAGGGTACTTGTGGCTCTCCCCGGCGAGCCCGGCCATGTCCATCTTCTCGAGCACGATGCGGCGGACCTCGGACTCATGCAGCCTCGTATGCTCGCGCAGCGGGAACGCGATGTTGTCATACAGGTTGAGCGAGCCGAACAGCGCGCCGTCCTGGAACATCACGCCGAAAAGCTTGCGCGCCTTGTACAGCTCGCGCTCCGAGCAGGACACGGTGTCGATGCCGTCGACCAGGACGCGCCCGCTGTCCGGCCGGACCAGGCCCACCAGTGACTTGAGGAACACGGTCTTGCCCGTGCCGGACGGGCCGAGCATGACGCTTACCTCACCGGCCGGCAGGCGCAGGGAGACGTCGCGCCATACCACGTGCTTGCCGAACGACTTGGTCAGCCCTTCGACGACGACCTCGATGCCCATCTCATCTCCCCGGTCGGCGCGCCGACCGGCTCAAGATAGCGCCAAACCAGGCACAAGTGTCCAGACCCGGGATCATCGCTTGATCTTCGCCTTGCCGAGGGTCAGCGTGATCGAGTTGCCCGGACCCGGGATGGTCGCGTTGATCAGCGGGGTTGCCAGCCCGCAGCCAGCGAAGTCGCCGATCGTGTAGGTGCCGGCCAGGTTCCCGCCGTCGAGGACGTTGAACTTGGGCTGGCTCGCCACCTGCACCACGACCGGCGAGGACGTCTCGCAGGCAGTTCCGACCGGCACGCCGATTCCGGCGGCCGACAAGCTCACGATCCTGAGCGTGATCTTCGATGTGGTCTGGACCGCGCCGGTGTCCAGGTTCAGCTTGCCCGTGGTCGGGCCGTCGTCGATGAACTGAGTGGTCGCGGTCACCGGGATGAGGTCAAGCTCGCTGAACGAGCCAGTCGCGTCGGGCAGGGACAATTGCGCGGTCAGCTTGCCTGTCTTGGCGTTCAGGACCGACGTCAGCTCCCCCGGGCCGAGCGCCAGCGTGAAATCCGGGCCGTTGAGGTAGGTGCTCCCGGTTACCTTGTAGGTCGCGTGCACCAAGGTGGCAGCCGATGCCGTTCCCGATGAGACGGCGATCACGGCGACCGCGAGCGACCCGACGACCCCGGCCATCATTGTCCGCCTAAATGGCCGAGATCCTCCTCGCACTGAATTCCCAAGCGACACGTGGCGCCTCCTTCCGGATCATGCGAGTTCTGTCAATGGCGGGCACGCGGCACGGGCGGGGGGCATACCCAGTTCGCTGGCTGCGATGGCCCGCACAGCTTTCCCTGGGTCATTTTCACGAAATTGCCCGGACCTGAGATCGAGCCAGTCAGGAGCGGGTCTAGGTTCTCGCCCACCCCGCACTCCACGAAGGGCGGGATCGTGAGCCTCCCGGTCAGCGGGCCGCCGGTGGGCACCGTGTAGCCCTTCGGCGGGATCGTGTTGTCGCCCCTGCCGGTCAGCGTGAGCGGCACCGAGCTGGCCGGCCTGCACCGCGGTCCGATGTCAAGCGGCACCCCGTTGACCAGGACGTCGGAGATGGCAATCGATATCTTCGTGGTGGCCCGGACGAGGATCGGGTACGGAGGCGCCGCGATGCCAGAGACGGAGACGATCTTGATGGGCGCGAGCTCGGTAATGTGGAGCGTCGCGGTGACCGGAATGAACCTGAAGGCGAGGAAGGTCGCCCGGACCGGCGGAAGCTCATGCAGGCCGTGATAATAAAGCTCCGCCGTGGAATATTCGATCAGCTCGTGCTTGCGGTGCTCGATCACGTGGCGCTCGGCGAAGTCCAGGTTCACCAGCGCGGGCCGGGCCGACGGGCTGGACTGTAGCAGCGCCGCGCCGTAAAGCTTCGCCACGTCCGAGTAGCCCGTGATGTAGCCGCACGTGGGTACCCCGGTCCCCTTCACCTTGATTTCCGCGCAGCCCTTCGGAGCCCGTACCCCACTGCCTGGCGGCGGGCTCAACGGGCTCGACGGGGTCGCAGACGGAGTCGCCGACGCGCTCGGCGTGGGGCTTGCGCTAATGACCTGGACCACGGCCAGCGTCGCGGGGGCCGCGGTCATCATGGTGCAGCTGACGTGCACGGTGGCCGGATCGGTTGCGGAGCCATCCGACCGGACGGGGGACAGCGCCAGAGCGAGGCTCCCGGCCGTGAAGGTGAGCGTGCCAGGGCTGCCTACCGTCACCGGGGGCGCCGTTCCCGATGTGGCTAGCGTCAGGTTGCCTGTCGCCGGGATGGCGCGGGCGCTGGCCGCCTGGGCGGTCCATTGCACCGGGACCGCCTGGCCTGCGGAAGCCTCGATCACCGTCAGCGCTTGCGACCCGCTGACGGTGACGCCGCCGAGCTTGCTCAGGTCCGCGACGGCCGCGTGCGGAAGCCGCGCCGTGATCGCGACGCTGGCCGGGTCCACCTGCTGGCCAGCCACGACGGTCGGGGGGACAGTGGCCGTGACGGTGACGCCGACGTGGTAGCCGCCGGAGGGGAACCGGCAGGCGTATGTCAGGCCCACCCGAACGGGCACAGTCGCGCTCACCGCGGGATGTCCGATGGCCACGCCCGCCGTTCCCGCCAGCAGGCCGCCCGCGAGCACCAGGCCACCTGCGACAGCGGCCACCCGGACTCCACCGGACACGTGGACCTCGCTTTCTCTTGGCGCGGCGGCCCCAGGTGAATGGCCAGGCATAAGGTCATGCCTGGCCATTCACGGTGGCTAGCCCAGGCTTGCCCTCGGTCAGCTCGACTTGATGACGACCTTGCGGCTGGACGTGTAGGTGCTGACGAAGGTCGGGTGATCACCGTCGTTGACCAGGCTGGCGCAGCCGACCACGTTCGAGACCGTCAGCTGCGCGGTCTCGAGTGGCTTGGCGGGGAGCTTGCCCGTGGTCGTCATGACCAGCTCGTGCTTGCTGTTGGAGTAGTAGCCGGGCGATGCGCCGGTGACCGTGAACGAGCAGCCCGTCATGCTCACGGCCACGTTGGTGCCGGCGATTATCCCGTCGGTATCGCCGGACTTCGTGGTCTTGGAGTCGACCGAGAGCGTGTAAGGGAGCGAGGTGAGCACGGTCGTCACCTTGCCGAGCGGTCCCGAGCAGTTGCTGAAGGCCAGCTTGGCCACGGTGCCCACCTGGACGGGCGCGGCGCCGGAGTAGCTGCCGTTGGCGATCTTGCCCGATCCTTGTGAGGCGTGCGTCGACTTGTGGTTCGTACAGGTGACGCTGACGCCGTGGTCGGTCAGCACGGTCTTGGAGGCGGTCGCCGTGAACGAACCGCCGCTGGTTACCTTGACGGTCAGTGACGTCGCCGCGCTGGCGGGCACGGCGCCCAGGCCAAGCACAGCGACTGCGGCGGCGGCGGCGAACACGAGGTTGCCTGCGCGTCTCCCTCTGATCATGGCTCTCTCCTTGATCGGATTCGGCTGATATCTAGGTATATCAAGCTGTTGATCCCGCTCTGCGCTGCTTCGCAGCGTGGTTACTGACGGGTACGTTACGGTCAAGTAACATCCCATGCAAGGAGTGAAAAGCCTTGAAGCGGATAACAGCCGCAAAATCTTGATGTTGATTATCATGGGATCACAACTTCCCCGGCTGAATCTTGTCACGAAGTGCGCATCGACGGGAACCACCGCTGGTGACAGCCAGGAGCTGCGCCAGCTTCCCGTTGGCTGGTCAAGTTAGGCGGTTCGCGGGTGTCATGCCCGGCGCAGGCGGCGCGGGGCGGCGCAGGCAGAGCGGGCGGCGCCGACGGCGCGGGCGGAGTCCACTGCACTGACCTTTCTTCGTTGCCCGACATGGCTGTGCGTCTGTCGCTCTCTGTGCGCCTGTCGCTCTCTGTGCTCCTGTCGCTCTCTGTGCGTCTCTCGCTCTCTGTGCGCCTGTCGCTCTCTGTGCGTCTGCGCGTCGGGCGATGGCGCCGATTGTCAGTGGCGGCGGTTACGCTCACCTTTGTGGCCGGCCCCGCAAGCAATCCCCCAGCCGAGCTGAAGCTCACGCCCGACGACGTCAGGCTCATCGCCCTCCAGGCGCAAGGACTGCTCGGCGCGCAGGCCCGAGCAGGCGGCGTCGCTGCGATGCTTCGTCGGCTCGGCGCGGTGCAGCTAGACACGATCAGCGTGCTCGCCCGCTCGCACGAGCTCGTCGCGTACGCGCGGCTCGGCCCGCTTGAGCGAGCCAAGGTCGAGCGCTCATACTGGCATCCGCGCACCGCAGGCGCGTTCGAGTACTGGTCGCACGCGGCGTGCATACTGCCGATCGAGGAATGGCCGTACTACTCGTTCCGGCGCCGGGCCTTTCTCGCCCGCGGCATGCGCTGGCATCGCAGCCACGCGGACGTATGCGCCGAGGTGCTGGCCAGGCTGCGCTCTGATGGCCCGCTGACGGCGACCCAGCTCGGCGGGGCCAAGAACGGTGGCGCGTGGTGGGACTGGTCCGACACCAAGATCGCCGTGGAGTGGCTGCTCGACACCGGAGAGGTCATCTGCGCCCGCAGGGTCGGCTGGCGCCGCGTGTATGACCTGCCAGAGCGGGTGCTGCCCGCCGAGCTGCTGCGGGCAGACCCCAGCGACGAGCAGTGCCTGGTGCACCTGGCTCAGGTAGCGGCACGAGCGCTTGGCGTCGTGACGAAGGCCGACCTGTCCGACTACCAGCGAGTGAAGTACCAGGCGGCTGACCGGGGCGGGACGGCGACGGCCGCCGATGACATCGCGCTCGCGGCCGGGCTGATCCCGGTCGACATCGACGGCGGCACCGGCCCGGCCGTCCGGGGCTGGGCTGATCCCGGCGCGATGGCCAGCCTGAGCGCCGACAGCCAGCACGACGCGAAGGCCAGCCCGAGCGCCGACAGCCAGCACGACGCGATGGCCAGCCCGAGCGCCGACAGCCAGGCCGACGCGACGGCCAGCCCGAGCGCCGACAGCCAGCACGGCGCGATAGCCAGCCTGAGCGCACCGGGCACCGCCCGCGGCCCGATGGCGACGCCAAGGCCGGGTGGCCGGGGACGACACCGGGTCACGCTGCTCTCGCCGTTCGACTCGCTGATCTGGGACAGGAAGCGAACGCTGCGGGTATTCGGCTTCCAGCACAGCCTCGAGGCTTACGTGCCGCGAGAACGGCGCGTGCACGGCTACTTCACGATGCCGCTGCTCGCCGGCGGCAGGCTCGTCGGCCGGGTGGACCCGGCGCGCGACGGGCGCACGCTGGTGGCCCGCCAGCTCACGCTCGACGTGCCCAGGGCAGCCGAGCCGATGGCCCGTGCCCTGGTCGAGGCCGCGACCTGGGTCGGCTGTGACAACGTCACGCTCGGCCAGGTCAGCCCGGCAAGGCTCGAGCCGCGCCTTCGGTCCGCGCTCAACGCAGCGGGCGCGTTATCGCCGAAGGCTGGAGTTCGAAATCTGGCCTAGGACTTCGCCGGATACGAGATGCCGCCGAGCGAGGTCAGGTTCGTGGCGGCGGCGGTTGTCGGGCTCTCGGTGAAGACCCACCCGTTCGCGGGCAGGATGTCCAGTTCGCCGAAGTTCTCATCAGCGTAGCTGGTGATCAGCTGCTCGTTAGCGGGCCTTGCTGCCTTGGGCAGCGCAGCGAAGTACTCTGGCGTGCCGGCGGGCAGGTCCATCTCCCCATCCAGGTACACCACCCCCCCGACGATCGCGTATGACGGCGGGAACTGCACGGGCCGCCAGCCATTCAGCAATGTCAGCCGGTGCCACGTGGTCCCAGCCACCGGATAAGCGACTGAGGCCAGCGAGGTGTACTGCGTCGCGCCTGCCGAGAACGCGTATAGGTCGCCGTTTGAAAAGATCAGCAAGGCACCGACTGCCCCGTCAAAGGTGTAGACCGACATCAAAATGTTGTGAGCTGGCCTGGCGGCCTTCGGCAGCACCGCGAACTCCATCTGCGAGCCGGTGGACTGGT
>JASIBM010000406.1 GCA_030045175.1 Streptosporangiaceae bacterium
GCTCGGCCGAGGCGAGCTCATCAAGCCCATGCTGGACCTGTGGGCGGCCGGCGACCGGCGCGGCGCAAGCGCGGCGGTTCCCGAGGAGGTCGTCGACGACCTGGTCGTGCACGGCGACCTCGAGGCGTGCCGGGAGCGCGTGGATCAGTACCGGGCGGCTGGGCTCGACACGCCGGTCATCGCGATCTTGCCGACGCCAGGGGTCGACGTGGCTCAGGCGGTGCGCGGCCTTCGCTGCCCATGAACGTCGGCGGCCGCGCTGTGCGCGCCGCCGCCCGACCGGCACCATGATCGTGGTGGCTTTTCGTGAGATAGACCGGTCAACCTACCGTGATCATGGTGTCGGGGTGCGCCTTACTCGTAGCTGATGACCTGGCGGATGACCTCGCCCTGGCCGAGGGCCTCGAGCGCGCCCTCGATGTCGTCGAGGGTGATCCGCTGCGTGATCATGCCCTCCAGGTCGAGCCTGCCGGCTCGCCACAGGGCAAGCAGCCGGTGGTAGTCGCGGCGCACGTCGGCGTTCCCGTACAGCGACGAGGCCATGTTCTTGCCATCGAACAGCAGCTCGAACGGGGTGAACTCCACCTTGTGGTCGGCCCGGCCTGCGCCCACGATCACCACCAGGCCACCGCGCCGCGCCGCGCCCCAGGCCGACCTGATCGTCTGCGGCAGCCCGACGACCTCGAAGGCGTAGTCGAAGCCCTCGCCGGCGGTCAGCAGGCCCGATAGCTCGGCCAGGTTGTCCGGGTGCACCGCGTGGGTGGCCCCGAACCTGAGGGCGAGCTCGTGCTTGGTCTCGTTGGTGTCGACGCCTACGATCACGGCCGCGCCAGACAGCCTAGCGCCCTGGATGACCGAGATCCCGACGCCGCCGCAGCCGATCACAGCGACCGTGGCGCCCGGCTCGACCTTGGCCGTGTTGATCACCGAGCCCACGCCGGTCATCACGCCGCACCCGATCAGGGCCGCGATCTCGAACGGCACGTCCTCGGCTATCTTGACGGCACCGTCGCTCGGTATCACCATCTGCTCGGCGAACGCGCCACAGCCAGCCATCCCGAACGCCGGGGTGTCGCCGATCAGGAACCGCGGCTTGGTGTAAGCCGTGAGCACATGAGTGAAGCACAGGTGCGGCTGTCCCCGGCGGCAGGACGGGCAGGTCCCGCACGGCGGCAGCCAGCTCGCGATCACGTGGTCACCCGGAGCCACGTTGGTGACGCCGTCACCGACGGCGAGTACCTCGCCGGCGGCCTCGTGGCCGAGGATCGTCGGCATCGTCTGCGGCAAGCCGCCGTTGCGCGCCGACAGGTCAGAGTGACATACCCCGGCGGCGCGCAGCTTGATCAGGACCTCTCCGGGATCGGGGCCGACGGTCTGGACATCGTCCCTGATGTCGAGCTTCTTGTCGTCTATCGCGTGGAGCACCGCTGCGCGCACGAGCTACCTCCGATTGGCCAAGCTGACCCCGATTATCCGGTCAAAAGTAGAACAGGTTTCAAGTCCAGTGCGCAAGGCTCCCCGCGTCCGCACGGGCTGCTGCCTTCGCCAGGCCCATAATGAGCGGGTGGCCGTGACCAGGAAGACCAAGCCGCACGAGGCGTCGGCGCGCCGTGCGGACGTGGTCAGGCTGGCAGGCCAGCTCTTCGCGCAGAAGGGCTACCGCGCCACCACGGTGCGCGAGATCGCAGACGCCGCCGGGATCTTGTCTGGCAGCCTGTACCACCACTTTGATTCCAAGGAGTCGATCGGCGACGAGATCTTGTCCGACTTCATGAACGAGATCCTGGCCGACTACCGTGCCGCCGTCGCGTCCGGCAGCGACCCCAGGTCCGTGCTCGAGCAGATCGTCCGCAGCACGAGCAGGACGCTGGCCAGGCACCGGGCCGCGCTCACCATCTTGCAAAACGACTGGAGCTACTTCAGCGCCTTGCCAAGGTTCGACTACCTGCGCAAGGCGCTCAGGGAGATCGAGGGCACCTGGGTCAGCCAGCTTGAGCGGGGGATCGCGCAGGGCGCGTTCCGGTCGGACCTGGATCCGGCCCTGACCTACCGGCTGCTGCGCGACGTGCTCTGGATTCCCGCCGCCTGGCGCAGGTCGGGCAAGTACCCCACCGACCAGATCGTCGACGCGTTCCTGCGGCTGCTTTTCGACGGGATCACGGCACCAGGCCGGCCTTATCGGTAAGCAGGCAACGACGTCGGTGACATGCTTGGCACCATGAGCAACCGCCGCCGCACCCGCCCGGCCCGCAAGGACGTCGTCACCGCCCGCGCCCAGTCCAGCGCCCCGTCCAGCGCCCAGTCCAGCGCCCAGTCCGATGGTCAACTCGACGAGGATCCCGGCTTCTGTGACTGCCCAGCCTGCACGGCTGAAGCCGCCGCTCCTGTGCTATTCGAAATGCTGATCGGGGACGACGACCCGCCGCGCGACCCGGTCGTCGCCGAGTGCGGGATGGCCATGCTGCTCACGCTGGGCCAGACCGCGGGCACGGACCACGCGGAGTGGTGCGACGAGATCCTCGCGGACCTGGTCGAGGCCGGGACGACCCAGGCGGCAGGCATGATCGCGGCGCTGGCCTCGCTGAGCGAGGGACCGGCCCGAGCGGACGCCCTGGCCGCGATCGCCAACGGACCCGGCCTGCCCGATTGGGCCAGGGAGCTGGTCGAGCCGCTGACCGCGGTGCGGTGCCTGCGACTCGAGGACAAGGATGAAGACGTCTGGGCGCTGGCCGCCGAGTTCAGCCGCGGCGATAAGCGGCACGCGTTCGTGTTGCTTACCGAGCCCGACGAGTGCTGCGCCGCGGCCGATCTGGTGGTGTGCGAACCTGACGAGCTGCCGACCTGGCTGAAGTCGGTGAAGCAGACCGCCAGCGACCAGCATTACCGGCTCAAGGAGATCGCGCTCGATCCGGCCGGGTTCCGGGCGGAGGCCGAGGCGGCAATGGCGGAACGGCGCGCGCACGATGCCTACGACCTGATCGATGATGACCCTTACGTCGACGACGACTACACGATCCGTGACGAAGGCGAGGCTCCCGAAGCTGACGCCCAGGTGGACCCGGATCCGGCCGGCGGCCAGCTCGAGCTCGATCTCGGTCTCGACTTCGACGACACGCTCGGTGACTGGGCCGACGAGCCTCCCGAGGACCTGAGCTACTACACGCTGCTTCCGGTCTTCCAGGCCCGGCTGAAGCTGCTCCCGCGGGCCGGCCAGACCCAGGCGGCAGCTACCGGCGAGCAGGCCCCGGCCGCGCAGCTCGCACCCGGAGCGCGGGCCACCGGGCAGGTGATGCGCCTGCGCATCGACATCAAGGGCAGCAAGCCGCCGATCTGGCGGCGGCTAGAAGTCCCCGCCGACCTGACGCTCGCCCGGCTGCATGACGTGATTCAGACCTCGTTCGGGTGGACTGACAGTCATTTGCATGTCTTCGAGACTGGCCGGGGGCAGTTCGGAATGCCAGACAGCTCGCTTGGCATTTCCTCGGACGCGCGCGTCACCCTGGACCGGGTCGTTGCCCAGGCGGGCGACAAGATCAGCTACACCTACGACTTCGGCGACGACTGGCAGCACGTGATCAAGGTCGAGCAGGTCTTGCCGCCTGAGCCCGGGGTCGCCTACCCCCGCTGCACGGGCGGGCGCCGGGCGGGCCCGCCGGAGGACTGCGGCGGGATCTGGGGCTACGAGTGGCTCCTCGATGTGATCGCCGACCCGGCACACGAGGAGCACCGTGAGCGGCTGGACTGGCTTGGCATCGATAACGCTCGTCAGTTCCATCCCGAGGCGTTCGACCCGGACGGCCTGAGCAAGGCGCTCTCGGCCCGATCCGGCTGACCATCGCCTCACACTCGCTTGGTGTCCACCCGGAATCGCCAGACCGCACCACCACCGAAGATGACCAGCCAGGCGACTGCGTTGACCGCCCACATGACGTCGAAGCTGCCGCCGAGCTGCGGGAAATGCACGATCTGGTTGAGCCCGTACATCGGCGTGAACTTGGCGATCGTGTCGATAGTGGAGCCTGGGCTCAGGTTGCTGAACAGCCCGCCGGCGAAGGCAAGCACAGCCACCGCCAGGCCGAGGAACTGCATCACGTTCTCCGACGGCAGCAGGTATCCGATGAACACGCCGAACGCGGCGAACACCAGCGAGCCGACCCACACGCACAGCCCGGAAACGAACCACAGGTAGCCGTACCCGGCGTACATGTGCGGATCCCCGGTCAGCTTGCCGACCAGGAACACCGCGAGCACCGAGCAGAGCCCGAGCACCATCGCGGTGATCATCTTGATCACGATGTACCCGGTGGGAGACAGCGGCGTCAGCCTGAGCTGGCGGCTCCAGCCGAGCGCCCGCTCGATCGAGACCATCGCCCCGCCGGCCGTCGTCGACAGCGCGGCGCCATACATCGCCATGCTTACCATCAGGAACGCGGACACGTTGCCGTGCCCGTCGTGATAACTGACGTACACCGACTTGGTGCCGAAGAAGTAGAACAGCAGCACCGGGGCTATCAGCGCGAAGAACAACGTGCGCCTGTTGCGTACGAGCTTGCGCAGCTCGAGCCCGAGCACCGTGAGGTTGATGCCGCCAAAGCCCGGCGGCTTGCGTGCGTCGCGGCCGACGCCGATCCCGCTGTCCCGCACTGCCGTGCTCATGACTTCGCTCCTGTCCGTGCGCCGGTCACGCCGTCGGCGACGCCGCCGACGCCCCCGGCCGCCCCGCCGCCGGCCACGCCACTGGTGACAACCTCGCCGTCCACGCCCGCGTCGTCGGTCGTCAGCGCGATGAACGCGTCCTCGATCCCGCGCGCGGTGATCTCCAGGTCCTTGGCCTCCGTGCGGGTCAGCAGGTATCTCGCCACCGCGTCGCTGTCGCCCGCGTGCACGAGCACGGTGTCGCCGCGCACCTCGACGCTCTCCACCCCGGGCAGGCCGCGCAGCGCCTCCTCGACGGCACCGTCGGCGCCGGCCAGCGTGGCCCGGACCGTCCGGCCGGCCGCGAGCGCCTTGATCTCCGCCGCCGTGCCGTCGGCGACGATCTCGCCGTGCCGCAGCAAGATGATCCGGTCCGCGTAGTCGTCGGCCTCTTCCAGGTAGTGCGTCGCGAACAAGATCGTGCGGCCCTGCTCGGCGTCCTTCCTGATCGCCGCCCAGAACCCGCGGCGGCCCTCCACGTCCATGCCAGTGGTCGGCTCGTCCAGGATCAGCAGCTCGGGGTCGGGAAGCAGCGCCATCGCGAACCGCAGCCGTTGCTGCTCGCCGCCAGAGCACTTGCCCACCCGGCGGTCGGCGATCGCACTGATCCCGGCTCGCTCGAGAACGCTCTGCACCGAGCGCGCCCTCGGGAACAGGCTGGCCGTGTACCGCGCGGTCTCGGCCACGGTCAGGTCCTTGAGCAGCCCGCCGGTTTGCAGGACGGCCGAGACCAGCCCGCGGCTAATGGCCTGGCGCGGCTGCATCCCGTACACGGTCAGCTGGCCCGTCGTCGGCTGCGACAGCCCGAGGACCATGTCCAGCGTGGTGGTCTTGCCCGCACCGTTGGGGCCGAGCAGCGCGACGATCTCGCCGGGCGCGATCCGAATGTCGATGCCGCGAACAGCCTGCACCGGCCCGAAGCTCTTGTACACGCCGCGCAGGTCGATCGCGTCTACTTCGCTGTCACCCGCGCTCTTGCCCGCTCTCCCAGTGTCGTCCACGATCCCCATTCTGGCAGGCGGCACCGGGTGACTCGTCCTGTTATTCTCCGAACCAAGCAAGCGTTTGGTACGGCCGCCGGAGCGGCACGACCCGAGAGACTGGCGGTGACATGGGCCGGTTGGATGGCAAAGTCGCGCTGATCACCGGTGGCGCGAGGGGCATGGGCAAATCGCACGTCAGGCACTTCGCCGCCGAGGGCGCCAAGGTCGTGTTCGGCGACCTGCGCGACGCCGAGGGCCGGGCCGTCGCTGACGAACTCGGCCCGCAAGCCTGCCGCTACATCCATCATGACGTGGCCAGCGAGGCGGACTGGGCGGAAGCCGTCCGGGTCACCCTGGGCGCGTTCGGCAAGCTCGACATCCTCGTCAACAACGCCGGCGTCCTGGTCTGGGCACCGATCAGTGACATGCCGCTCGCGGACTTCCGCCGCGTGCTCGACGTCAACGCGATCGGCTGCTGGCTGGGGATCAAGTCGGTGATCGAGCCGATGAAGGCGGCCGGCGGCGGGTCGATCGTCAACATCTCGTCCATCGAGGGACTCACCGGCGCGGCCGGCCTGTCCGCCTACAGCGCGAGCAAGTTCGCCGTCCGCGGCATGACCAAGTCCGCCGCGCAGGAACTGGGCCAGTTCAACATCAGGGTCAACTCGGTGCACCCGGGCGGCATCGTCACCAAGATGCTGTTCGAAACCGAGCCGACGCTCGACCCGGAGCGCGGCGAGCGCTACCTGAAGGCGCTGCCGCTGGCCAGGTTCGGCTCGTCGGTCGAGGTCTCCAGGCTGGTCGCGTACCTGGCCAGCGACGAATGCTCGTACTCGACGGGCAGTGAGTTCACCATCGA
>JASIBM010000407.1 GCA_030045175.1 Streptosporangiaceae bacterium
AAGTGCGCGTCGAACCTGACGACCTCGAGGCCCAGGCCGACCGCCGCGTCGACGTCATCCGGGGTCGCCCGCCTGATCCGGACGCCAGATGTCGCCTGGTCGCCGGGGGCGGCGCCGCGCCACGTCGGCCTGGCCCGCGCGGTGTGGCCATCGAAGCGCGCGGTGAAGCGCTCGGTGAGCCGGGCGGCGACCACGCCGAACGGGCTGAACTTGTGGCGCACAAGCGCCGTGATGCCGGCTACGTCCCGGCTAGGCCAGGTGACGACGGCGGCCGTGTCGTCGCCCGTGATCTCCGGCACGTCGGCCAGGTGGCGGCGCCACTGCGAGAGCAGCTCGTCCAGCGCGCCGCGGACGTCGGGGCCAGTGACCCTGGCGTCGAGCAGGAACCTGCGCTCGGCCCCCCAGGTCGGCTCGAGCGATCCAGGGTCGCCTTCCCAATGCAGGCAGGTTCCTATCGCCGACAGCCCGCCGGGGCCTTCCGCGTAGAAGCCGGCACCGCAGCCTGGCTGCGGCGCCTGCGGGGCGGGCAGCAGCGGGTCAATGGCTTGCAGGCGCTTCGCAGTCTCGGCGTTGACGGCAGCGGCTGCCTCGTCGATGACAAACGACACCACAGTCCCCCCGCCTGTGCCCGCTCTCGGTGCCTGGTGTGGCCACTGCCGGCGGCGCACATGATCAAATGATCAAGCACCATTCAGAGTTAAACGACGCGAATCACCGGAAGGTTCCCTCCGTCGCCACTTTGTGACATGCTACGGGAGTTGGTTGCTGATCTTGGCCGATCGGCGTGTTGTCGCGAAGCACGACCTTTAGATACGTGGGGTTCTCGGTGCCGTCTAAGCCGCCGCCCAAGCACAGGCGACAAAGTGGCAACGCTGCGGTGCGGAACCGGGATCGCGATGAGAGGGGACTCGAGATGACGGAGAAGACAGCCGCTGCCGCCGCGGTCGCGCCTGTCCCGGCGACCAAGCTTGAGCCAGACGCGATCGGGGTAGCGCAGGACACGGTCATCGGCATGGCCTCGTCCGCGCCGGCGGCGTCGGTCGGCCTGACGCTGGCAGCGCTGGCCGCCGCGGCGGCGTATGGCGGGCTCATGGTCATCGTCGTCACCCTGATCCCGATGCTCATCATCGCCAACGCCTATCGCAGGCTGAACATGTGGAACGCCAACTGCGGCGCGTCATTCGAGTGGGTCGGCCGGGCGATCAACCCCTACCTGGGCTTCATTACCGGATGGCTGATGATCGCGGGCTACGTCATCGCGACGGCCAGTGGCCTCTTCGTGCTCTCCCCAACCGTCCTGATGATCTTCGGCGCTAGCACCACGAGCACATGGGGCAACATAGGCATCATCACCGTGGTGGGCGTGGTCATGCTGGTGATCGCAGTGGTGGGAATCAGGATCACCGCTCGCACCCAGGTGGGCATGGCCGTGGTCGAGTACGGGATCCTGGTCATCGTCGCCGTCTGGGGCCTGGTCGCCGTGCTCGGCCATCGCGTCATCACCGCGCCGGTCAGCGTGCACGGGCACACGGTAGTTCAGAAGATCGGCACCTATCCGATAACCCATCAGTGGTTCAGCCTGACCGGGATCGGCGGCAAGGGCATGATCGCGGCCGGCTTCATAGCGGTGGTCTTCATCTTCACCGGGTGGGACGGCACGCTGTACGTGAACGAGGAAGTCAAGCACCGGCGCGTCAACCCGGGACGGGCCGCGATGCTGGCCGTTGCCTTCCTTGGCCTCATCTACGCGATCTCGATCGTGGGCCTGCAGGGCGTCGTCAACCCCGCCACGATGGGCAAGTACGGGACGGCCGGCACCGCGCTGACGTCGGTTGCCCAGGATCTCGGCGGCACTGGCTGGGGCAGGGCGATGGCGCTCGCACTCGCGCTTTCGACGATCGCCACCACGGGCACGGGCATCGTACTCACCGCCCGCATCGTCTACGGCATGGCCACCTATCGCACGCTGCCGCAGGTCCTCGGCAACGTGTCGCGCAGGTTCTCCACGCCGGTATGGGCCAGCATCCTGGTGGGCTTCCTCATCCTGGCCTTTAGCTGGGTGTTCCTGCTCACGACGTCTATCCAGGGCGTCTTCTATGACGTCGTCGACGTGACCAGCGTGCTCTTCATGGTCTTCTACATTCTCACCGCGCTGGCCACGGTCGCCTACTACCGGCGGCGCCTGTTCAGCAACCTGGGAAGCGGGATCATCCTCGGCATTCTCCCCGTGGCCTCCGCTGTCTTCCTCGCATGGATCATCTATGAGTACATGATCTCCTCTACCGTGACCCCGGCGGTGGACTGGTCGCTGATCGGCGTCGTCGGGCTGGGCATTGTCTTGCTGTTCGTCGCGCGCTTCGTGCTCAAGTCGCCGTTCTTCCAGATCAGGCCGGAGAGCGAGGCCAAGTAGCGCTTCGCGTCCGGCCCGGCCCGGCCCGATGGCCCGGTTACTCCCCCGCGATGTTGGCCAGGCTCTCCTGAGCGGTCTTCCTTAGCGGGTCATCGGGTAGCAGCACCCTGTCACAGCGTTCGATGGTGTCGCGTAGCAGCGCGGCCGCGTCGCCGATCCGGCCGGCGGCGTAGTAGACGTGCGCCAGGCTCACGCAGTGCGCGAGGGTATCGGGATGGTCTGGGCCGAGGATCCGCTCAGCGTCGCCACGGCACTGCTCGTACGACTGGAGCGCGTTGGCCATCTTGCCGGCCGCCTGATAGGCGGACGCGAGCTTGGCTCGGACCATGATCGTCCCCGGATCGTCGGAGCCCAGGGCCTTGTCCATGCGGCCGACAAGCCGCTTGAAGGTCGCTGTCGCGTCCTTGACCTGGTTGGCGGCCAGGTACGCGTCGCCGAGTTCTTGCTCGGCCTCGAAGGTCGCCGGATGCGAGGAGCCGTGCACGCGCTCGCGGCCGGCGAGCACGCGCTGGTAGAGCCGGACCGCGTCGGGCATGTGCTTCGCGGTCAGGCAGGCCCTCGCGAGCACGTCGAGTGTCTGCAGCGTCGTCAGGTCGTCAGCGCCCAGGGTTTGCTCGTAATGGCCGACGGCCTGATCAAGAACCTTTATGGCGTCGCCGGGCTGGTCGGCCGCTAGCAGGGCACGGCCCAGGCTCACCTGGCTCGCTATCGTCGCCGGATGCTCCGATCCGAACTGGCTGGTCCGCGTGGCCAGCACCCGCTGCAGCCAGTCGGCCGCGTCGGCGCCACGGCCCGCGGCGAGCAGCGCCGCGGCCAGCCGGTCGGCTGCCGTGAGCGTGTCAGGGTGGGTAGGGCCCAGGATCCGGTGCGCTGCCTCGGCTAGCTCACTCCAGTGCGCTACCGCCAGCCCGGTCAGCCGGGCGGCGTCCAGGCTGTATCCCACCCGGAAGAGCAGCCGGTAGCCGCTCGCCCAGATCCGGTCGCCGGCGATCTGCCTGACGCTCGCCGCGCATGATCGCAGGCAGTCGGCGAGCCAGGCATCTCGATCCTCATCCGGCCACGCCTCGATCAGCGCGTTGGCGGCAGCCAAGACGGCGTGATTGAGTGCCTCAGCGGGCGTGGCTAGCTTGATGACGGACTGGACAGCCCGGTCCAATCTGACCACAGGCGGGGTAACCGCGGGGTCGATGGTCACCAGGCCAGCCTGCTCCAGGCTGACCACCCCAGCCCAGGTGCTCTCGGCGCTAACCTGCCCGCCGGGTGCCCCTCGCCCGCCGTAGGTCCTGGCGGCGGAGGTAACGAAGACAGTGCCGGGGATCCCGCCGCCATCGAGCAGCGCCGCGAGCATCAGCATGGCCTGTGCTGGCCCCCCCGGCGGCAGCGTGCCGGCGATCTCCGCGGATATGGTCCAGGTGATCGCGGCGGTGGCGGGCAATCCGCGCCCGCTGGCGATGATCTGGTTGCGTTTGTGAGCGAACAAGTCGATGTAATCACGGCAGGACATGGCCGAGTTGCCCACGACCGCGCCGGCCTGTGCTAGGGCCAGCGGCTCGCCACCTAGGTGGTCGACTAGGTCAACGGCGCCAGCGCGCTGCTCCCAGTCCGCGGTCAGGCGAGCCATTAGATATGTCAGGGCCTCCCTGCGACTCAGCCCGGATATAGAAAAGGTAAGTACTTTTTCATGTTCAGCGATCGCGATGTCGGGGGTGGTGATCAAGGTTCGCCCGGTCGGGCCGGCCGGCCACAGTCCGTGCGCTTCCGACGGATTCGTCAGCCCATCGAGTACGACCAGCCATGACTGGTCGGTGAGGCTGAGCCATCTGACGAAGCGAGCCGCCGCGACCTCGGCGTCGCCTGGAGAATCTATGCCGATGGCATCCATCGCGGCGGTGTACCCGGACACGATCGCCGCCCGGCTCGTCGCGGCGATCCAGACGAGCACGTCAAGATCCTGCGCCTGCCATAGCGACTCGGCCAGCCACACGGCTAGCTGCGTCTTGCCGCAAGAGCCTCGCCAGTCAGGAGCCGTGGCCGGGGCTACCTGCGACGGCGTGATCGCGATGGTGGCGCCAGGTCGTAGCGCCTCCACCAGGCCAGCCGCTGATTCTGGCCTGGTGGCGAAGCCGTCGGCGAGCGGTGGAACCACGCCTGATCGCAACGGTGCCGTCAGGTTCGCTCGCGACGATGCCGCGGCTTGGCCGGTGCGTGCGCCCGCCGCCGTCGGGCTCGACATCTGACTATTCACTATTAAGTGCTACCTTTTGAGCCGAGATATGCGTCCATCCTGCGGCGGCGTGCCTGCAAGCCCTAGCCGTTCAGCCATAACGATAAGCTCTGCCGAACGTCACGTCGGCGCTTTAGCGCCAAAACCCCTAATGCCCGGCAAAGACCCGCAGGCGGGCAACTCACCGGGCGATGTCGGCGACGACCTCGCCGATGCTGCGGACCATCCCGTGCCTGCGCCTGATCAGGTCGGCGACCAGGCCAGTCCAGCCGGTCTGGTGCGACGCGCCCAGGCCGGCTCCGTTGTCGCCGTGAAAGTACTCGTGGAATAGCAGGTTGTCCCGCCAGGCCGGATCGGACTGCAGCGGCTCTGACCCGCCGAAGCAGGGCCGCCGTCCGTCGGTGCCCCTGGCGAAGATCGAGATCAGCCGGTCGGACAGGTCTTTGGCGATGGCGTCCAAGGTCAGCCTGCGACCGGAGCCGGTCGGGTACTCGACAAGCAGCTCGTCGCCGAAGAACTGGTGGTACCGCTCGAGCGCGCTGATCACCAGGTAGTTCACGGGGAACCAGATGGGCCCGCGCCAGTTGGAGTTCCCGCCGAAGAGCGGGGTCGTTGACTCGGCGGGCTCGTAGTCGATCGACGCGTGGACGTCCTTGGCGTCGAAGGTATACGGGTGGTCCCTATGCCAGGCCGAGAGCGCGCGCAGGCCGTGCGGGGACAAGAACTCGTTCTCGTCGAACAGCTTGGTGAGCAGCCGGCCGAGCTTGTCTGGGCCTGCGAGGCTGAGCAGCATGCGCTGGTGTGGCGGCTCGCCGCGGATCAGGCCGACCCGCGCCAGCCCGGCGGCCTGCTCGTCCCTGCGGTACACGCCAGTCCGCCCTGTCCCGCCGAGCGCGGCTGCGGCATTGCCGGTCAGGAACTCGGCGAACCGCTTGCCGACCGCCATCGACATTTCCAGCGAGCCCTGGTCGACCACCCCGAGCGCGAGCGCGGGAATCAGGCCGGCCACCGAGCGAACCCGCACGGACTTCGCGTCGCCGTCCGGCGTGCACAGCCGGTCGTAGTAGATGCCGTCCGCCTCGTCCCACAGGCCGAGTTCGTCGAGTGCCTGCCTGATCGCGGCGAAGTGCTCGAGGAACTTCATCATCAGGTCGGTGCCAGGCCGCTGGCCCGAGCGGTGCAGCACAAGCGCGATCGACGCCATCGCCATCGCGTAGAAGCCCATCCACCCCGTCGCGTCCGACTGCTCGAGTATGCCGCCGACAGGCAGGTGCGAGCGGTCGATGGGCCCGATGTTGTCCAGGCCGAGGAAGCCGCCCTCGAAGAGGTTGTTGCCCTCGGCGTCCTCCTGGTTGATCCACCAGGTGAAGTTGACGATCAGCTTGTCGAAGATCCGGCTGAGGAAGTCGATGTCGTGCCCGCCGTCCACGGCGAACACCTCGAGCGCCGCCCACGCCTGCACCGGGGGGTTGACGTCGCTGAAATCCCACTCGTAGGCCGGCAGCGCGCCTGTCGGGTGCTGGAACCACTCACGGCACAGCAATATGAGCTGGTACTTGGCGAACGCGGGATCGACGTGCGCCAGCGCCACGCAGTGAAACGCCAGGTCCCAGGCGGCGAACCAGGGGTACTCCCACTTGTCGGGCATGGACATCAGGTCGAAGGCGTCGAAGTTGCGCCAGTGGGCGTTGCGGCCGGACAGCCGGGCGGCCGGAGGCGGCGGCTGGCCGGGATCACCGTCGAGCCAGCGGCCGACGTTGTAGTTGTAGAGCTGCTTGCCCCACAGCATGCCGGCGAACGCCTGGCGCATGACAAGAG
>JASIBM010000408.1 GCA_030045175.1 Streptosporangiaceae bacterium
TCGACCCGCGCTCCGGCGTATCCGTTGTCGGTCAGGTACCCGTAGAGCCCGAAGTCGCGCGCCGCCATCGCGTCGTCCTTGCGGTACGGCAGGTACTCAAGGACCGCGGGAACAGGCGTCGCGTCCGCGTCGTCGGGCAGGTACAAGGTGGCGGCGAGGCAAACGCCATCGGTCATCGGGATGCTCGCCGCCCGGAGGATCATCGTTACCGCGGCCCATGCTCGACCAGCGTTACCGGTATGCCGGACCTGTTCACGTAATAGCCGACGGCTTCGCAGGCGCTGGCAGTGGTGCATGACACCCCATAGAGGCTCTCGGTGGCGCCGGGGTTGGGGGTGGTCTGGACAGACCAGGTGGTGCCGTGCCGTACCTCAGCCAAGTTCGACAGTGGATCGGGCCTGTCGTCGCTGCCGACGGCTTCGCAGGCGTCAGCCGGGCGGCAGGACACGGCGTCGAGTGAACTTTGGCTGGTAAGGGTAGGTTTGCGGATGGCTTGGACAGACCACTTGGCCCCGTTCCACACCTCAGCCAACGCCACGCCATCAGGGTTGGAGCCGTCTATCCGCTGGCCGTCGGCTTCGCACGCCTTCGCGGCGCTGCACGACACCCCCAGCAGCTTGATGGAGGTGGTGCCGGCAGGCTTGGGTGTGGTCTGGACGGTCCAGGTGGCGCCATTCCACACTTCGGCCACCGTCGCGTAGTGGAGGCTCTTCAGGTAGTAGCCGACGGCTTCGCATGCCTTGGCGGCGGTGCACGACACCCCGGACAGTTCGATGAAGTTGTTACCAGTGACATTGGCGAACTCGGGGGTCTTCTGGATAGACCAGGAGGTCCCATTCCACCGCTCTGCCAACGTGAACCACCGGGCATTGTAGTAATCGCCGACGGCCTCGCATGCCTTCGCTGCGGTGCACGACAACGAGTTGAGCACGCTGGTGCCGTTGGACGGCTCGGCGGTGGGTTGAATAGACCAGGTGGCCCCGTTCCACACCTCTGCCAACGTCGTGTCAACAAAGGAGTCATCGGCAGAATTAGAGCTTCCGACGGCTTCGCAGGCGTCAGCCGCCGTGCAGAACACAGCGTCGAGGCTGCTGGAGGTGGCGCCTGTGGGGTTGGGGGTCGCCTGGACAGACCAGGTGGTCCCATTCCACCGCTCTGCGAGCGTGAACGTGTCATCGGAACTGTTCATGTAGTAGCCGACGGCCTCGCAGGCTTTAGCGGAGGTGCACGACACGCCATAGAGGATGCTCTCGGTCGCGCCGGAGGGATCGGGAGACTTGACCACCTTCCACGAACCAGGCACCGTCGTGGCCGCCCGTGCTGTGGCTAGCTGTGCTGTGGCCGGCCGTGCTGTGGCCGGCTGCGCGTCCGCCGCCGTGGCAGACCACACGGCCGAGACCGCGATGGCCATTGCCGCCGCAAGCCGCGGCACGGCGAGAATCCTGACAGGACGTGTGGCGAGCTCGGGCGTGCGCACCTGGCTGCCACCTCCCCCCTAAGCCTGCGCAATGTTGACGAAGGCCACGTTAACCGTGCATAGTCGCTGAATCCAGAGTTTGCGAAGCGATGCCGTGATCGTCGGCGCCGGCCACAACGGCCTGGTCGCCGGCGCGCTACTCGCCAGGGCCGGCCTGCAGACCCTCGTGCTCGAGCGCCGCGAGCTGATCGGCGGGGCGTGCGTGACCGAGCAGATCGCGCCCGGCTGCCGCGCGTCGACTGCCTCTTACATCGCGAGCATGCTGCGGCCCGAGGTGATCAGGACCCTCGAGCTTGGCAGGCACGGCCTGCGGATGGTCGCCTGCGAGCCGGCCGTCCAGGTGGCGGTCGATGGCGGCGACGTGCTGGCCGACTGGAACGACCCGGCCCGCACCAGGGCCGAGATCGAGCGGTTCTCCGCCAGTGACGCCAGGGCGTTCGAGGCGGCCACCATGGCGCTGCGCGAGCTTGGCGCGCGGCTGCAGCCGATCCTGACCGACCTGCCGCCTGACACCAGGGCGCGGTCGCTGCGCGGCGCCGCCGAGCTGGTCAGGATCGCCAGGCGGATGCGCGGCGTGCGCGGGTCCGACCTTGAAGGGCTGACCAGGCTGTTGTCGTCCAGCCTCGGTGAGTACATCGAGTCGCACGTGAGCTCGCCGCAGGCGCAGGCGCTGATGCTGGCCAACAACCTGTACGGCAAGCACGGCGGGCCTTACCAGCCGGGCACGCTGATCGGGCTGGCGTTCCACCTGCTTACTGGCGGCGAGTCCGACCAGCAGGGGTTCTTCGGGCACGTGATCGGCGGGATGGGCGCGATCCCGAGCGCGATCGCCGCGGCCGGCCGCGAGCACGGCTTGAGCGTCAGGACCGGCGCAGAAGTCGCGGCGATCACGGTCTCGGACGGCCGGGCTACCGGGGTCGCGCTCGCCGACGGCACCGAGATCGCCGCGAGTGTCGTGCTGTCCGGCGCCGACCCGAAGCGGACCTTCCTCGGCCTGGTGGACCCGGCGGCGCTGCCTGGTGAGTTC
>JASIBM010000060.1 GCA_030045175.1 Streptosporangiaceae bacterium
CTGGGACGTGGCCAAGTAGGCTCGCTCCCATGAGCACTCGTGACGCGGACGTCGATGCTGTCGGGCCGCCCGTTGTGAATGAAGGGCTTGAACTCACGACAGCCCGGCTGGCGACCGTCGGGAACCAGACCCTGCGGCGGCTGCTGCCACTGCGCCAGCGGCGCAGCGTCGGCGCCTGGTGCTTCGCCGATCACTACGGCCCGATGTCGGTGGACGGGGTCGGCATGAACGTGCCGCCGCACCCGCACATCGGGATACAGACCGTGACCTGGCTGCTGGCCGGTGACGTGCTGCACACCGACAGCCTCGGCAGCGAGCAGCTGATCAGGCCGGGCCAGCTCAACCTGATGACCGCCGGGCGGGGGATCGCGCATGCTGAGGTGTCGCCGGCCACCCATGATCCGCAACTGCACGGCGTGCAACTCTGGGTCGCGCTGCCAGACGCGGCGCGCACGACGGCGCCGGGCTTTGAACACCACGGCGTGCTGCCGTTCATGCGGGCGGACGGGTTCGACGTGACCGTGTTCATGGGGTCGTTCGGCGGACTGCGGTCACCGGCGACCACCTTCTCCGACATTGTCGGGGCGCAGCTCACGGCGCGGTGGAACCTGCGAGCGCCGGTCGCGCTCGCGCCGTCGTTCGAGCACGTGATCTTCGTCGTCAGCGGGTGGGCACGAGTCGCCAGCGTCACGAAGGACACGGACACGGGGATGGAACAGGGCCCGGTCGCACTCGAGCCTGGCAACATGCTCTACCTGCCGCCCGGTCGCGAGGACGTGACCGTGACTGCGGCCGACGAGACGACGCTGATCTTGCTGGGCGGCGTCCCGCTTGGTGAGCCGTTGCTGATGTGGTGGAACTTCGTCGCGCGGACCCCGGAGGAGATCGCGGCGGCGGTGGCGCAGTGGCGCGATGGCGAGTTCGGAGTGGTGGGCGGGTACGCCGGCGAGCCGCTCGCCGCGCCGCCGCTCGACCCGCGGCGGCTGATCATCCGGGCGTGAGGCTGTCAGAGGTCGAGCGGCTGCGCGGTCGGTTGCGTCGCGGGCACCTCGCGAAGGCCCTGGGCGTCCAGGATGGCGATCAGCTTCCGCTTGCGCTTCTGCTCGGCGCGCAGCGCGTGGAGGTAGGCGTTGAACACCCGGTCCGTGCCGAGCCGGTGGTGACAGTCTCGCGCGGAGACCAGGAGCCTGGCCATCCGCCGGTAGGCGCGCTCACCCGTGTCCTTGCGCAACGGCTCGATTTGCCGCAGGTAGACGGCTAGCGCATCGGCCGGCCGCGCCTGGGCGACGAGGTCGGCTAGCCGCAGCCATTGATCCTCGCTCGCGCGGCGCTTCGCCTCCTCCCAGGCAGCGGCCAGGTCACCCTCGTCGATCAGCACGTCGACGAGGACGGAGTCGGGTTCTGAGCGCCCATGCGGGCCGTACGGCACGTGTGGCCCTGACGGCCCGCCGGGCCCGGCAGACCCGGCGTCGGCGCGTAGCAGGTCCAGCGCCCAGCTCCTGACGGCCGGCCAGTCTCTGGCCCGCACAGCGGCGATCCGCAACCGCTGGAACGCATCCAGGTCGCGGACGGCGGCGAACCTGTCACGGCGCACGGTCAGGGCTTCGGCGTCCCGGCCGGCCGACCAGTACCGCTCCACGACGTAGCTGACCAGGTCGTCACCGGGGTGGCTGGCTTCGCGTAGGCCTCGCTCCGCCCAAGCCAGCGCCTCTGCCGTCCGGCCGGCCTGGTCAAGCACGATGGCGATGCGCAGGTGGCTATCGCCCTGATCGTCTGGGTGAGCAGAAAGCACGGTGACGAGCTCATCGACGTCGCCGGTGAGGCTGAGCAACCGTTCAAGGGCGTTCCGCTCGGACCATCCCGCCGGGCTGGCCTGGCAGGCGGCAGTGAACCGGTCGCGGAGCTGGGTTATGCCCTCGGCCCCGAGCAGGTCAAGATAGCTGGCGAAGTCGATGTATGGGACGTCCTCGTGGCTCAGCGTGCGTTCGGCGAGGAAGTCGGCCAGCGCGACCGGGTCAGGCTGCGCGACAGCGCAAGCCTCGTGGTGGCTTATCACCAAGTCGGCGGCAGCTGCGGCGATCACGCCGGACGGATCCCGGGCATTGCGGCAAGACTCGGCGACCGTCTCGAGCGCGTACTCGGCGATCTCGACCGCGTCTTCTGCCAGGCCGGCCTCGACGAGCTCGTCGATGATCTCGGCGGCATCGCGCAGCCGCCTGGCGAACCGGCTTGAGTCGCCCTCCTCGACGTACCCGTAGGGCGCGAACTCGGTGGCGTCGAGCAGGTTCGTGATCCTGGCGAAGATCGCCTCTAGGTCCGTGGCGGCCGTGGCGGCGCGCAGCTCGAGCCTCCGCCGCCACTCCTCGTCCTCCATGAGCTGGTCGAGTACCAGGTCGAGCAGGTCATCCTTGGTGCGCGCGCGGAGCCACGCCACGAGGCTGGCTGGCTTGCCCTCCGGCTCGCTCGCGCGCTCTCGCCGTTGGGCCGATCGCGCGGAGTCTTCCCGATCGCCGTCTTCCCGCTCGCCGTCTTCCCGCTCGTCGTCAAGGACGGTCAGCGCGGCGGCCACGCAGTGCTTGCAGAAGAAGCCCTCCCTGCCCTGCGGGCAGTCGCACTCGCCGCGCACGCCCCCGGCGTCGCTCATGGTCAGCACCACTCGGTAGTCGTCTGTCCCGCTGACCGACGCGGTGACCCGCTTGCCCCGGGTGGCGAGCTCGCCCACCGAGTCGAGGTAGCCCAGGCCGCGCAGGAACGCCCGCTCGCCGGCCAGGACGCGGACGTCCGCCTCGGTGAACGTGATCGAGCTCGCAGAGGCCACGTGGCCCATTGAACAACAGCCGCGGTCGTGATCGCGACCGGCCGCCAGCTCAGCCTCAGTTCGCCAGGCCAGGCCTGCGGTTCTCGCCCGGCTACGACGTCGGCGTGGTGGCCGACTCGTACCAGATGTGGTCCGCGTTCTGGGCCTTGTACACGGCGTACAACGTCGTGTCGCTCTCGGTCAGCGCCGGCCCGGTGCTGGTGA
Source organism: Streptosporangiaceae bacterium (assembly GCA_030045175.1). Classification (GTDB taxonomy): domain Bacteria; phylum Actinomycetota; class Actinomycetes; order Streptosporangiales; family Streptosporangiaceae; genus Chersky-822. Next base: position 3,023 of record JASIBM010000060.1, read on the forward strand.
CGGCGTCCGGCAGGATTGCCTGCCCGGCCCACGAGCTCGGGCTGAAGCTCGAGCCTGAGAAGTCCGTGACGTCGTCGAAGAAGACCTTGTCTGTGTTGGTGCCCTTCCAGGCCAGGTACATGGTCTCGTCAGGCGCCGCTGGCATGAACTCGAGCGCGGGGGCCGCGTTGGTGCCGGCGACGGGCACCGTGCCGAGCGTCTCGAAGCCGAGGAAGCCGAGGATGCCGTAGTCGATTTCGTTGCTCGATGTCGTCCACGCCATCACCAGGGGTGCCGCCGACAAGCCCGTCGGGGCGACCGTCGGGCTCAAGCCGGTCGCGTCGTCGACAGCGACCTGCTGCTTGGCCCAGGTCGTGCCGGTGGACGAGGAGTAGTAGATGTTGTCGGTGGAGTGGCCCTTCCACACCACCCACAAGTCGCCTTCGGCAACGGTCACCGACGGGCTAGCGGTGGACTCGGCCGTTCCCCACGAGCCGCTCACGATTCGCGCGGCCTGCCACTTGCCCTTGACCAGGTCGGTGTAGCTGACCTGGTCGGACTTGCTGGTCCAGAAGACGTACAGGTGGCCATCGAAGAAGGTGACGGCCGGAGCGGTGGTGGTGACGCTCTTGCCCTCGACGGTCTTGACCTTCTTCGGCCACTTCGTGGTGTGGCTCACGTAGTCGATGTCGCCCTTCGATGTCGTGTACACCACGTACAGAGTCTGGCCGGACGCGTACGCCGCTGGGGCGAGCGACGACGTGACGTGCGGTACCTCCAGCTGGCTGCTCCACGACCCGTCAGGACTCCGGGTCGCCGCGCTTGCAGGCATGGCCAGGCACACCCCGGTCACGAGCGCGGACGCGGCGATCGCCTTGACGAGGACAGCCCTGCTGCGGATACGGCTCATGCGGACTCCCAGGTCAGTTACCGTAATGCCGTGCCGAGGCACGCCCGTGATTGCCAGCGTATAGCCATTGAAAGGTCACGCCAGGCTAATGGCACAGACCGGCGGTCAGTCCGCGGTGGCGAGGATCACGTCGGACGCCTTGATCACCGCGGTGACCTCGCTGCCCACCGCTAGGCCGAGATCACGGACCGCCTCCACGGTGATCGAGGCCACCAGGCGCACCCCGCTGGCGTCGAGCTCGACGTTGGCGATCGCCTCTCCTGCGTTGATGCCGGTGATCCTGGCTGGAATCTGGTTGCGAGCGCTCAGGCGCATTCGTCCTCCCATCGCGAGATGCCGATGGCACGCCACGCTAGCGCGGGATGGACACGACCGCTGGTCCGTCCCATGACCATCGCGGAATGCTCAAGCCTTCAGGGACAGCGCAGGCAGACTCGTGATAGCGCGACAGAGTCGTCGTGGTGACCCAGGCGAAATAGTCGTGCAGCACCTGCCGGACAGGCTCCGATGCGCTCAGCCCCACGTCTTCCAGGGCCTGGTCGAAGCAGGCGATCGCCCGGCGGTCCATCTCCTCGTGCGGGCCGTTGCCGCTGTGCATCCGGACGACCGACGTCTCGTCTCCGTAGGTACCGGAATAGGCGACAGGCCCGCCGAGGGCCTCGGCCCAGTACGCGGCGAGCCGGTCGCTGTGCTGAGGATGGAATCCATGGCTGAACGCGTGGCTGACTATCTCGTCCGCCATCACCCGGCGGTGCCACGCATGGGCAAGCTGGAGCAGTCCCGCACTGCCGCCCGCAGCCTCATACACGCTCTGCACGTCTCAAGCATGCCAGAAAGGTTTACCCCTAAGGACGACAAGAGGGCTAAAAGCGCCTACCCTTGCTGCGATGACGACGCAACCCGTGAGCGAGGAAGCTGATCCGGACTATCGCGTCTGCGCCACGGCCGGGGCGACGACGCTGCATCGGTGGTATTGCCTGGGAACCGGGCAATGGCGGACGACCGGCTGGTGGAATGCCGCGAATGCCGTGACCACTGTGGCTGATTACACGCAGCGGACCGGGAACAGGCACTTCGCGTGGGTGATCAACTGGACGTTCCGCGTCGCCCGGTGGCGACACGCCCATTTCGTCGACAAGTTCTTCGACGACAACGGGTGGTGGGCGCTGGCCTGGATCAGGGCTTACGAGCTAACGGGCAAGGAACACTACCTGGCGGCCAGCCGGCGCATTTTCCAGATCATGACGACCGGCTGGGACGACACCTGCGGCGGCGGGCTGTGGTGGAACGAGGACAGGAAGTATAAGAACGCGATCGCCAACGAGCTTTTCCTCGCGATCGCAGCCCGGCTGCACCGGCTTTCGCCCGGTGACGGCGGCTACCTCGACTGGGCGCTACGCGAGTGGGATTGGTTCAGCGCGAGCGGCCTGATCGGCAAGAACGGCCTCGTCAACGACGGGCTCACGGCCGGCTGCCAGAACAACGGCAAGCCCACCTACAGCTACAACCAGGGCGTGATCCTCGGCGGTCTCGGTGACCTGTATGAGATCACCGGCGACACCGCGTACCTGCGGCAGGGCGAGGCCATCGCCGATGCCGTGCTCAGCGAGCTGACCACCCCGAGCTCTGCCCCGCAGCCGGGAATCCTGATCGATCCCTGCGACGCCAGCATGACTGGCCGCCACGGCGACGGCAGCCAGTTTAAGGGCGTATTCGCGCGTAACCTCGTCGAGTTCTGCCGGCATAGCGACCAGCCGGCCTACCGCGACTTCATCCTGCGCAACGCGCGGTCGGTCTGGGTCCACAGCCGGAACGCGAAGGACCAGTTCGGGCTCTTGTGGACCGGGCCGTTCGACACGGCCGACGCCAGCAGGCAGAGCTCGGCGCTCGACGTGCTCAACGCCGCTGTCCTGCTGACCTCGTCGCCGCCCGTGGCGTCAGAGCCCACGGGCAGATGACGGACAACCGATCAAGGCTCGGCCACCGCTTCCGGCGACCAGGCCCGTGACCTGGGACAACACTCGTAGCCCCGACCGGATTTGAACCGGCGCTACCGCCTTGAGAGGGCGGCGTCCTGGGCCGCTAGACGACGGGGCCAGGGACATCAACCACTACGCACAACCAGCCGCCAGGTTAGCCCAAGGCGGCAACGGCACCGACCGAGATCCCGCCGGATCACCCGGACCACCGATCGCCGAACCAGCGCACGTCGCTGGGGTACCAGGACTCGAACCTAGACTAACGGGGCCAGAACCCGTCGGGCTGCCAATTACCCCATACCCCATCGGAACGAGCCCGTCGGGCTCGGTCGCGCCAGTGAACTATAGCCGAACCACGCCACTACCTCCAACCCACCCCGCCCGCACCAACGAGGGCCGGCCGCGCACACCCTGCGCCGGGACACGCTGAGGATTGTCAGACCTCACGCCTATCGTCACTTCCATGACGCACGCTCCCGCGATCCGGGCCCCTTCTGGAGTACCGGAGTACGATAGTGGTATGACTCGCGAGCCAAAGCGGAAGATCTCGGTGACCTTGGACGCGGACCTGGTGGCCGAGCTGGAGGCTGACGGCGGCGCGAACCTCTCCGCGCGCGTTAACTCCGCTCTCCGGGCGGACCTGGAGCAACAGCGCAGATGGCGGGCACTCGGTGAGCTACTTGACGCGCTGGCCGAGGAGCGTGGTCCGCTCGACACGACAGAAGACGCCGCGGAGATCACCCGGTTCATGCGGCTACTCGGCGGTACCCCCGGCGACTCAGCCGACCCGCTGCGAGCGAGCTGAGGACGCAGGCCGATGATTGTCGTACTGGACGCCGAGGCGGTCAACGCCTTGCTGACTCCGCGCCACCCCGCCGAGCGAACGGTCCGAAGGGCGCTCGAAGCGGCACGCCAGCTTCGGCGCGATGTGTCCATCGCGACCGTCACTCTGGCCGAGCTTTACCGAGGCGCTGGACGTAGCCAGGCCCTCGATGCGCTGCTGGCGAGAGAGTCCGTTGGACTGCTTCTGCGTGACACCGACCGGAGCCTCGCCCGCCTCATCGGCGCAGTTCTCACCCAAGCTAGGGCCAGCTCGGACCTGCTCGCGGATGCCCACGCGGTCGCGGTCGCAGTCGAGGCTGGCGGCGGCGTGGTGCTGACCGCGGACCCAGACGACATACGCCGCCTCGCTGAGCCGTACCGGACCATTGCCGTTGAGGCACTCGGCGGCGCGGGGCGGACCAGGCAGCGGCGCTAGCCGACAGGAACGCGACGCCGACTCAGTCGCCGTCGGTGACCGGGTTGGCCAGCGTGCCGATGCCATCGATCGTCACGGACACCTCGTCGCCGTCTTGCATCGGCCCGACACCGGCGGGCGTCCCGGTCAGCAGCACGTCGCCGGGCAGCAGCGTCATCACCGCGCTCGCGTACTCGACCAGCGCGGCCACGCCGTGCAGCAGCAAGGACGTGCTCGCGGACTGCTTGACCTCGCCGTTCAGCCGCGTGGCCAAGGCCAGGTCGGCGGGGTCGACGTCGGTTTCGATCCACGGCCCGAGGGGGCAGAACGTGTCGAACCCCTTCGCCCTGGTCCACTGGCCGTCCCTGGCCTGAAGGTCACGCGCGGTGACGTCGTTGGCGCAGGTGTAGCCGAAGATCACTTCGGCCACCCGGTCGGCTGGCACCTCCCGGCACAACCGCCCGATCACCACGGCGAGCTCACCCTCGAAGTCGATCCGCCCGCTCAGCCGGGCCGGGCGCACGATCGGATCGCCAGGACCGCACACGGCCGTCGACGGCTTCAGGAACATGATCGGCTCGGCGGGCGGCTCGCCGCCCATTTCCCGCGCATGATCGGCGTAGTTCTTGCCGACGCACACCACCTTGCTCGGCAGCATAGGCGCCAGCAGGCGCACATCTGCGAGTGCGAAGCTGGTTCCCGTCAGGGATATGTCATCTTTTTTCCCACCGAACGGGTGTCCGGAGAGCTGTGCCACCACAAGCGGGCCGTCGTCCGGACCGGGCCGGAGCTCGGGGACTCCGCTGGATCCGTTGGCGGCACCACCGGCTTCGGTTGACCCGTCAGCCCGCAGGACTATCCCGTAGCTGACCTCGCCATGATGGGAGAACCTCGCGATCCGCATTACCGAAGCGTATCGACCCCCGCTGCCTCACCCGTCGTCGCGACGGTTATTGCAGGTACCCCTCTACCTCGGACGAGGGCCTCGGCTCGGCCAGGCTGGGGTCGCCGCCGAACTCGCGCCTCGCCCGGCGCTGCCGTAGCAGGTCCCAGCACTGATCGAGGGCTTCCTCAGCCGACCTCAGGGCCGCCTGCTCCTCGTCAGAGTCAAGCTGGCCATCCGCCAGCCTGGCCCGCAGGGCGTGCTCGGTCTGGATGAGGTCGGCGATGCGCCCGAGAATCTCCTTGTCCTCCATGCCCCTACCATACGACCGGTCCAGCCACGCGCCTGGCTGACTCACTCAGGGCGTGTCCCGCGGGCGCGCGCCTAGCCGGGCTAGCGCGGCCAGCCGGTCCTCACGGCAGCGAGGTGACCTGGCTGGCAGGCGGGGCCGTTATCGGCGGAACGCTGTTCCACTGACTGAACGTGAGCGTTCCTGTGCCAGGCTTGGTGACCTCCAGCGGGTAATGAGTGCCGTTCTCTGCGATGTAGAGATAGGACCCGTGACCGTCGGAGACCTTGTAGGCGGGCTGGCCATCGATCGACGTCACCGTCACTCCGGACCCGACCTCGTCTTGTGCCTTCAGCATCGAGTTGGTCAGGCCGTTGAGGCTGAAGTCGCCGAATTGCGACGCTGGGACCTCGATGTACTTGCCGCACACCGCCGAGCAGGCGCTGGCCGGCAGGCCGTCCTCCTTGGCGAGCGAACCGAAGAACGACTTGTCGATCAGGATGTAGCCCTTGCCGCCCGTGATGATGAGCTTGAAGGTGGCGGTGAAGCCGCTGAGCGACCCGCTCAACGTCCCGTTCGCCGACGAGGGCTTGATGAAGCCCACGTCCAGGTGGATGCCCTTGCCGCTCTCGACCACGCCGCCGGAGACCCGCAGGCTATGCGCCGCCTTCAGCGCCGCGAAGGCGTCATTGACCAGGGTCTGGGCCGACGGCACGCCCGAGCCAGGCTGACCGCTCGAAGCGCTGCTGCCGCCGCACGCGGCCAGGCATATCACGGCCCCGGCCGTTGCGATCGTCGCCAGTATCTTCTTGCGCATTCGAGTCCCCAAACGCTCGCCGATCATCCCGAAGTCAAACATAGCGTCGCAGGACGGCGGGCGCTCGCGCGGACCGCGCCGAGATTCCTCGACGCCGAGCGCCTCAGCCGATCTCGTCCGGTAGCGAGATGACCCGGCTCGCCGGCGGGGCCGTTATCGGCGAGACGTTGTTCCACTGGGTGAACGTGAGCATTCCCCTGCCGGGCTTAGCGACCTCAAGCGGGTAATGGGTGCCGTTCCTGGCGATGTAGAGATAGGTCCCGTGACCGTAGGAGACCCGGTAGGCGGGCTGGCCGTTGACCGACGTCACCGTGACGCCGGGCCTGATCTTGTACCTTTCCCTGAACATCGAGTTCGTCAGGTCCTTGAGGCCGAAGTGGCCGAAATCCGGCGCTGGAGCCGAAATGTACTTGCCGCACAGCCTCGAGCAGGCGCTGGCCGGAACACCATGCGCCTTGGCGAGCGCGCTGAAGAACGCCTTGTCGAGCAGGACATAAGCCTTGCCGCCGGCCACGATGACCCTGAGGGCGGCCTGGGTGCCCTCGAACGAACCGCTCAGCGTCCCGCTCAGCGACTCGGGCTTGATGAAGCCGACGTCCACGTGCAGGCGCTTGCCTTCCTCGATGACGCCGCCCGCGATCCGCACGCTCCTCGCCGACTTCAGCGCCGTCAGGGCGGCATTGGCCAGGGCGCGGGCCGACGGCGCCCTCGTCGGGGCGAAGTAAGCGGCGCGCAACGACCCGGGCAAGCCGCCAGAAGCGCCGCTGACGCCGCACGCGCCCAAGCCCGTCACGGCCGCGGCCGTCGCTATCGCCGCCAGTATCGCCCTGCCCATCTGGCTCCCCCGAGCACTCGATGGCCACCCCCGGAAGATCAAACATAGTCAACACAGCTGGGACGCCATGACCTCGCCCCGCCGTCACGCTCGCCCTGGAGCGAGCCAGGGCTGCTCACCATCTCACGGCGAGCAGCCCACGACCCCGTCTAGCCGGCCCGTCAGAGGATCTTGTGTATCCACCCGTGCGGATCGGGCACCCGGCCGAACTGGATTCCGAGCAACTGCTCGCGCAGCCGCATGGTCACGGGCCCAGGCTGGCCATCGCCGATCGTCCAGCCACCATGAGAGCTCCTGACCTCACCGACCGGCGTGATCGCGGCGGCCGTGCCGCAGGCGAACACCTCGGTGATCTCGCCAGATTCGCAGCCCGCCTGCCACTGGTCGAGCGAGATGGCGCCCTCGCTCGCCGGAATCCCCAGGTCGGGCGCGAGCGTGAGCAGCGAGTCCCTGGTGATGCCGGGCAGCAGCGTCCCGGTGAGGGCCGGAGTCATGAGCCTGGCGTCCTTGCCCGAACCGTAGACGAAGCACAGGTTCATCCCGCCCATCTCTTCCACCCAGCGGTGCGAGACGGCGTCGAGCCAGACCACCTGGTCGCAGCCGTGATCGAGCGCCTGCCGCTGGCCGGCGAACGACGCGGCGTAGTTGCCGCCCGTCTTCGCCTCACCCGTGCCGCCCGGGGCAGCCCTGCTGAAGCCCTCCGCCAGCCAGACCCGGACCGGGCGAACGCCGCCGCTGAAGATCCCGCTCGACGGCGAGGCGATGAGCGTGAAGAGGTAGGAGTCGGCCGGCTTGCTCACGCCAAGCGCCGGGGTGGTCGCGATCATCAAGGGTCGCAGGTACAGGCTCTGATCGGCATTCGCAGGGACCCAGTCCCTGTCCTGGGTCACCAGCAGCTCGATCGCCTGCACGAACGCCTCGTCCGGCAGTTCGGGCATCGCCATCCGCACGGCCGACCGGCGGAACCGCGCCGCGTTGGCATAGGGGCGGAACGCCACGATCGGCCCTGATTCCTGCCGGTAGGCCTTGAGCCCCTCGAAGATCTCCTGGGCGTAATGCAGGACCGCCGCGGAAGGATCGAGAGTCAGGGGGCCATACGGCTCCAGCTTGCCGTCGTGCCAGCCGAGTTTTTCCGACCAGCGCAGCGTGATCATGTGCTCGGTGAATACCTGGCCGAAGCCGGGCGATTTCAGTAGGTTGGCGCGAACGTCCTCGGGTAGCCGCCGCTCGGACGGGTGCATCTCGAAGGTGATCGCCGGAACTCCGCTGGCTTTGGCATTCATCGCAGATCCTCCCTTGCGTGGGCCCAGCCCCGTTGCTCGCCCACAACGGCTCGTCCCTGCGGACGTCGCCGCTAATACCATCTTGAGCATTGACTGGCGCGGCTCGCCACCCCCGCAGGGCGCGTTAATTTACCGGCTTACCGGCCGGCGCGCAACGCCTGCCGATCACCCGGCCTAGCCGACTACCCGCTCGCTGATGTCATCGCCGACCTCAGCAGTGCTGCGGGCAGCCCACTCGCCCTGACGCTCAAGCAGGTCATCGGCGACCGCCTGCTCGATCCGCGCCGCTTCACTCGTCAATCCAAGATGTTCGCACAGCATAGCCGCCGACAAGATCGCCGCGGTAGGGTCTGCCTCCTGCATGCCTGCTATGTCCGGGGCGCTGCCGTGCACAGGCTCGAAGGTACTCGGACCCGATCGCTCGGGGTTGATGCTGGCGCTCGCAGCCAGCCCGATACCGCCCGCTATCACCGCGCCCAGAGCGGTAAGCACATCGCCGAACAAATTGTCTGTGACGATCACATCGAACTGCTGCGGCTGCGTGACCAGGTACATCAGCGCGGCATCCACGTGGCAGTACTCCGCCGTGACGTCGGGATAGCCGGACGCGGTCGCCTCGAGCGTACGCCGCCACAGGTCCCCGGCGTGGCTGAGCACGTTCGTCTTGTGCACTAGCGTCAGCTTCTTGCGCGGTCGGCTAGCCGCCCGGTCGAACGCGTATTTCGTGACTCGGCCGACGCCGAAGGCCGTGTTGATATTTTCCTGCATGGTGATCTCGTGGGGCGTACCCCTGCGCAGAGTCCCGCCGGCCTCTATGTAGGAGCCCTCGGTGCCCTCCCTGACGACCATCATGTCGAGAGCGGACGTCCGAAGCCCGGCCAGGGGCGACTCGACGCCGGGGAAAAGCCTGATCGGCCGCAGGTTCACGTACTGATCAAATTCAAACCTCAAGCGCAGCACAAGGCCGCGCTCCAAGATCCCGCTTGGCACAGCGGGATCGCCGACCGCACCGAGCAAGATGGCGTCGTGACCGGCAAGCTCGGCGAGCACCGAGTCCGGGAGGATCTCACCGGTCCGCAGGTAGCGCTGCGAACCCAGGTCATAGCTGGTGGTCTCGATCGCGTTCTCGGCCACGGTCGCCTTGAGCACCTTGACTGCCTGGGCGATGACCTCGGGGCCGATGCCGTCACCACCGATCACCGCAATTCGCGTCACATCTGCCATGCGCGGATCTTAGCTCACGTCTTTATCCGAGCACTGCTGGGCAGCGCGAGGTCAAAACGTAAGCCTAGCGGTCAGCAAGCCTGGCTGCATCGCTGGTCATCAGCCTGATCGCGAACGCGGTGGCGATCCACCTTGCCCCGCCTCTGCCCGGCGAGCATGAGCTCCATCTCGGCCGCGGTCATCGGCACCGCTAGGGCGAACCCCTGCCCCAGCCCGCACCCCATCGCGAGGAGCTGGTCGAGCTGGTCGGGGCGTTCGATGCCCTCGGCGATCACCTCGATGCCAAGATCACTGCCAAGCTGGACGACGGCCTTGGTCAGCAGCGAGACCGTCGGGTCAGCGCCGAGCCCGGCGACGAGCGACGGATCGATCTTGATGACGTCCACTGCGAGCTGGCGCAGGTGGGTGAGCGAGAAGTTCCCGGTGCCGAAGTCGTCGATGGCCAGCCGCACGCCCTTACCGCGCAACTCGGCCAGCTCACCGGCGGCCGGGCTGACGCCTTCGGCCAGCAGTCCCTCGGTGACCTCGACGGTCAGCGCCCGTGGCGGCAAGCCGACGTCGTCGAGCTGCTCAATCAGCCACGCCGCGAACCTGGGCACGCCCGCCTGCCTGGCCGACACGTTGACCGACAGCCCAAGCTCCCAGCCAGCCGCCCGCCAGCCGACGACCTGGCGGCTGGCCTCGCGCAGCACCCAGCCGCCAAGCTCCGTTGTCAGCCCGCCCTCATCTGCCGCCGCGAGGAACTCCTGCGGGCTGAGCTGCTGGCCCGCCCGGTTCCAGCGCACTAGGGCCTCGACGCCAGCCACCGCGGACGTGGCGAGCTCGACGATCGGCTGATACCTCAGCTCAAGCCGTTCCCCTGCGATCGCCGCACGCAGCTCGGCGACCAGGTCGGCGCGTCGCCGCGACGCCGCGTGCATCTCGGCAGCGAACGCAGCCACCTGGCTACCGCCTGCTTCCTTGGCCCTGGCCACGGCCATCTGCGCGCGGCCGAGCACGTCGTCGAGCGCCCCGGCCTGGTCACCCGCGACCACTCCGGGCGCTCCCGCCGCGACGCCCGCGCTGGCCGTCACCGAGATGTGCTCGCCCGCGACGTCATACGGCTCCGCCGCGATCTCGCCGACCAGGCGCTTGGCCAGGTCGATGAGCTCTTCTTCGGAACCGGCGTCGTCCGCAAGCACGGCGAACTCGTCGCTGCCCCACCGGGCGACCGTGGCCTGCGGCGGTGACGCGGCCCGCAGCCTGCGCCCGACCTGGGCCAGCAACAGGTCGCCACCTGAGCGGCCGACAAGCTCGTTCACCGCCGTAAAGTCGTCGAGGTCGAGCAGGAGCACGCCGACGAGAGCTCCAAGCGCCGAGGACACCGGCTCCGCCGCGCCTCCCGGCTCCGCCGCGCCTCCCGGTCGCGCCGCGCTGCCAGGTAGCCCCGTGCCCGGATCGCGTCCTGCGCGTATCGCCCGCCCCGCCCGGCCCTCGCGCCCACCTCGGCTGCCGCGTCCCTCCCGGCCGGGCCGCCCGGCCCGCCCGCCGTTGCCGGCCTGCTCGGAGAGCCCGGCCAGGCTGGCGTCGCAGCCCGGCGCCGCGCACACGTCGGCGAGGCGACGTTCGACGTAAGCCCGGTTGGGCAGGCCGGTCAGCCCGTCATGAAAGGTCAGGTGGGCCACCTGACGACGCAGTTCGACCCGGTCGCTGACATCACGCGCGGTCACGAGCAGCCGGCCGGGCTCGTCATCGGCGCCGTACCGCGACACGCTCGCCTCAAGGTGACGCCAGGAGCCGTCGGCGCCCCTGACCCGGCCAGCGAACGCGGCGGCGCCGCCCCCTGCCTGCGCGGCACGCAGGCCGGCCATGGCCGCAGAGACCCCGGCCAGCCGGTCCTGTGGATGCATCAGGTCGAGCAGCCGGGTCCCGATGAGCTGACCAGGCTGGTAGCCGTACTCGGCGATCGCCGGGCTCACGTACTCGATGACTCCGCTCAGGTCGCAGACCAGGACCACGTCGATGGTCGTGTCGGCGAGCGCGCGGAACTTCGAGTCAGAGTCCTGCGCCGCGGCGACCGATGCTGACGCCTGGAACGCCAGCTCGGCCAGCCTGATCACGAGCAGCAGGATCACCGTGGCCCCGGCGATGGCCAGCGCAGGAGACGTAACGGGAGCGCCGCTCAGCGCGTAGCCGGTCACGACGAGCGCCGCTGCGGCGGTCGCGGCCAGCGCCGCCAGCGTCGCCGGGCTCGACCAGCCCGCTGTGCCCGATACCACCGTGTCCGATACCGCTGTGCCCGATACCACCGCGTCCGATACCGCTGTGCCCGATACCGCTGTGCCTGATGCCGCTGTGCCCGATGCCGCTGTGCCCGAGTCATCCGAGCCTGGCCCCGTCGGCCAGGCAGCCGCCGTCGCCGGGGCGGCAGCGAGCAACACGAGCGCCACCACCAGCGCGGCCTGCGAGGCCGCGGCGGGCGCATTACCGTCGACCCGAGCCCCCACGGCGAGGCAGTCGCCGACTGTGAGCACGCCGAGCGCGAGCACGGGCAGCAACGTCCGACGCGGACGGCGCACGGCGAAGCGCAGCACCAGGCCGATCCCGATCAGGTCGGCGCAC
>JASIBM010000409.1 GCA_030045175.1 Streptosporangiaceae bacterium
GATCGCGAAGCGAGCGGCCAGCCATCGGCGGGCTGCCGAGCGGGCGCGAGCGCGGGCCGTCGAGCGCGACGCGCAGAGCGAAGCCCCGGATGAGCTCGGGCCACGAGCTCTCCACGTTGGCGCGGACTCCGACCCGAGGCTGGCCGGCTGGGAGTTCGAGGCGCGGCGCAGCGCGACCCAGCTCGAGGCCACTGAGCGAGACGCGGCGGAACGAGCCGTCGCGGTCCTGGCGGGCGTGGGCCAGGACTCAGTAGCTGGCACCAGCCTGCCTGGTACGGCCGAATCGAGTGCTGAGCTGCCGTCCGACCGGTACCTGGACCGCGAGGAAAGCTGGCTTCGGTTCAGCCAGCGGGTGCTCGAACTGGCCGAGGACCCGGCTGTCCCGCTGCTTGAGCGAGTCAGGTTCGAGTCGATCTTCGCGAGCGCGCTCGATGAGTTCTTCATGGTACGGGTGGCCGGCCGGATTCGCCGGATGGCCACGGGGCTGCCAGTGCAGAGCGTGAGCGGCAAGCCGTCGGATCAGATCCTGGAGAACACCCTGGACATGGCCCGCGACCTCGCGGCCAGGCACGCGCGCTGCTTCAGCGACCTGCTGCTGCCCGCCCTGGCCGACGCGGGCATCGAGATCTTGCGCTGGAAGGAGCTGTTGCCGCAGGAGCAGGCCAGGCTGCAGCGCTTGTTCAGGGAGCGGATCTACCCGGTGCTGACGCCGCTCGCCGTCGATCCCGCGCACCCCTTCCCGTTCATCTCCGGGCTGTCGCTAAGCCTCGCGGTCATGGTCGCCGATCCCAGGTCGGGCCTGACGTTGTTCGCCAGGGTCAAGGTGCCGCCGCTGTTGCCGCGGTTCCTGACCGTCTCGCCGAGCAGGTTCGTGCCGCTCGAGGACGTGATCGCGGCGCACCTGCCCGAGCTGTTCGTCGGCCTTGAGGTAATCGACCACCATGCGTTCCGGGTGACCAGGATCCGAGACCTGGAGATCGACGAGGACGTCACGGAGAACCTGCTCCAGTCGCTCGAGCGCGAGCTCAAGCGCAGCCGCTTCGACCAGGCCGTGCGGCTCGAGGTCGAGGAGTCGATCTCGAGCGACGTGCTCGAGAAGCTGGTGACCGAGCTCGGCGTCGATTACCGCGCCGTGTTCCGGCTGCCCGCCCCGCTCGACCTGTCCGGGCTGTCCGCGATCGCCGACCTGGACCTGCGTAGCCTGAAGTACCCGACGTTCGTGCCTGCCGAGGGCGCGTTGCCGCAGGACCGCAGCGTGTTCGCGACGTTGTCCGAACGCGACGTGCTCGTCCATCTGCCGTACGACTCGTTCACGGCCAGCGTGCAGCGCCTCGTCGTGGCCGCCGCCGCCGACCCTCGGGTACTCGCGATCAAGCACACGCTGTACCGGACCAGCGGCGACTCGGAGATCGTGGACGCGCTGATCAACGCGGCCGAGGCTGGCAAGCAGGTCGTGGTGGTGGTCGAGATCAAGGCAAGGGGCGACGAGGAGGCCAACATCGCCTGGGTCCGCAAGCTCGAGAAGGCGGGCTGTCACGTCGTCTACGGTTTCCTCGGGCTGAAGACACACTGCAAGATGGTGCTCGTGGTGCGCCAGGAGTCCGACGGCTCGTTGCGCCGGTTCTGCCACATAGGGACGGGGAACTACCATCCGAAGACGGCCAGGCTTTATGAGGACTTCGGGTTGCTGACGGGCGACCGTCAGGTTGGTGAGGACATCACCGACCTGTTCAACCATCTCACGGGTTACAGCAGAAAGACCGACTACCGTCGGTTGCTCGTCGCCCCCGCCGGGCTGCGCTCTGGCCTGATCAGGCAGATCGACGGGCAAGTGCAGCTAGCGCGGAAGGGAATGCAGTCGCGGATCCAGATCAAGTGCAACGCGCTCATTGACGAGGCGATCATCGACGCGCTCTACCAGGCGTCCATCGCGGGCGTTCCGATTGACCTGTGGATCCGCGGGATCTGCTCGCTGCGCCCCGGGGTGCCGGGCCTGTCCGAGACGATCCGGGTGCGCAGCGTCGTGGGCAGGTTCCTCGAGCACTCCAGGATCTATGCCTTCGGCACCGGCGATGATGAAAGCGATGACGTCTGGATCGGCAGCGCCGACCTGATGCACAGGAACCTGGACAGGCGCGTCGAACTGCTCATCCGCGTCACCGATCCTGGCTACAAATCGGAGTTGCGCCAGCTCATCAACCTGGCCATGGATCCAGCCGTGGCATCCTGGTGGCTCGGCCCTGACGGGGCCTGGGCCAGGCACAACCAAGACGCCGACGGGGTGCCGCTGATAGACCTTCAAGAGCACCTGATCAGGTTCACGCGTGACCGCCCGGATGACGCTGGCGTCGCGCCTGGCCAGAGCCGACTCCGGCCGGGGCGCAGCTGGCATCATGCCTGATGGCATGGCGCGTACGCCCGGCGGCGAGCGGGAAGACCTGACGGCGTGATCAGCGCCGATGATGGCACGATCCGCGGGGCCGGCGCGATCGTGTGGCGTCCGGGCGACTCGGGACCCGACGTCGCGCTGGTGCACCGGCCACGGTACGACGACTGGTCCTTCCCTAAGGGCAAGCGTCGGCGTGGCGAGCACGACCTGCTCACCGCGGTGCGCGAGGTGATGGAGGAAACCGGGCTCCGGGTGGTGCTTGGCCGACCGCTCGCGCCGTCGGCCTACCAGGTCGGCGGGCGGGCCAAGGTGGTGCGCTACTGGGCGGCACGGTGCGCGGGGCCGGGAGAGTTTGTCCCCGGCGCTGAGGTCGATCGGCTGAGCTGGCTGCCCGCCGCCCAGGCCAGGCGGCAGCTCAGCTATGAGCGAGACGTGGCGCTGCTCGATGAGTTCTTGGCGGGGCCGATCAAGTCGGCCGCGCTCATCGTGCTGCGCCACGCCGAGGCGGCGCGCAAGTCCGCGACCGATCCCGGCGATCTATCAAGGCCGCTGGACGCCAGGGGAGTGGCGCAGGCCGGGCTGCTTGCGGCGATGCTCGCCTGCTACGGGCAGTGCCGGGTGGTCAGCTCGGCCGCGGAGCGGTGCCTGGCGACGGTCCGGCCGTACGCCGCTGCGGTAGGCGTCCCGGTCGAGGCTGAGCCCGCCTTCACCGAGCCGGCCGGTGCCGCGTGGGCCGGCGTCCCGGTCACCGCGGTCGCCGAAGTCGCGGGCGCGGGCCAGCGCGCGGGAATGACGACCGAGGCGGCTTCGGCCCGGGCAGCCACGCACGAGATGGCCTTCGGCCAGGTGGCCACGCACGAGGCGGTCCCGCAGGGGGCGGTCACGCACGAGGCGGTCAGGAACCGGGCCGCGTGGCGTATGACCGGCCTCGCGATCGGCGGCGTGCCCGCGCTCGTGTGCGCGCACAGGGAGAACCTGCCCTTGCTGATCGAGGCCGCGTTCGGTGCGTTCGGCGTTCAGGCGCCGGAAGGACCGCCGTTGGACACGGGCGCGTTCTGGGTGCTCCAGTCGGCCGGCGGCGTGCTCGTGTCCAGCGAGCGGCACGACGCCGATGCGTGAGACGTGCTAAGCGCCCGGCCCACGGCCCGGCAGTACCTGCCAGAGCACTCCGCCGCAGCCTGCCGTGTTCATCGCACCGCCGCCCGTTGGCGGTAAATGTGCCCTTCGCCCTGTTCGTCACACCAGCCGCGCCGCCACCGCTCGGGTGAATGCGCCTTTCGCCCCTTTCGCCGCATCTGCCGCACTCTGCCGCTCCGTGTGAATGTGCCATCCACCCGGAAGGACCGGACCGATCCGCCATTCATCTGGGTAAAAACGATCAAGATTGATGACATAGATAACAAAGTTACCCATGTGATGACGGTTCTGAGTTCTGCTGTGGTTCCGGCTGGGACCTGCGCAAATGTCTTGCCAGGAACTGCTTGCCAGGAAACTGTCAGTGGCGTGCGGTACAACGTCGGCTAGCACCTTGACGCCTGCTGGCTCAGGGGGCGACCCCTAGGACCGCAATACCTGAAAGGGGCCTGTCAATGGCCGACGACATGCCTGCCGAACTTGAGCTCGAACTGGCTGACCTCGCCGAACGGTTAACGTCACCGGGCGAGCGCGAGTGCCTGCGCTGTTACCTCCTCCGCCTGATCACCGAGTTCGGCTGCGACGGCACGTACCGGTGGACTGTCAGGTGGGGTGACGTGCGCGCGGCCCAGCCGCGCGGGCTATTGCGCCAGCTGGAAAGGCGCGGCGGATTCTGCGACTGCGAGGTGCTCATGAACGCATTTCCCGAGTACCCAGCGAGCTGCGCGCTCCCGTGTGCCGGCGTCAGCAAGCCGGGCTCAGCCAAGCCGTGCGACCTGGGTGCGCTGCGCAAGATCGCATGACCGTCGATCACGTGGCGCGGTCATGATGGGACGGTGCGGCGGGCGCGGGGTCGTAGGTCTGGCGGCGCGGCGCTTGCTGGCCCAGGGCGACCCCTGGAACCACCTGTGGCCTTGCAGCTCGCTCAGGCTTCGCCCTTTTCCTCGAGCCTGAGCAGCGCCATCGCGATGGGCAAGGCGCTGATCTCGACCTGCCAGTCCCTGGCGCCGTAGCGGCGCAGCTCAGCGGCGATCGACTCCTGGCCTGGCGGCTCGGGAGGCTGCCAGGCCAGGCGTCGGACCGTATCCGGAGCTAGCAGGTTCTCTGTGGGCAGCTTGCTGGCGTCGGCCAGTGCGGCGACGGCCGCACGCATCGCGGTGAGCCGCCTCGCCGCGACCGGGTCGCGCTCGGCCCACCGGTGGGCCGGCGGCGGCCCGTCGCCCGGTGGCGCGGATGACTCGGGAAGCTGATCGTCTGGCAATGACTTGGCGCGCCTGATCGCGCGCAGCCACTCAGCGCCGTACCTCCGCGAGCCGCGGCCACCGAAGCCAGCCAGCTTGCCGAGCTCATCGATCGTGTTCGGCGCCTCCCTGGCGGCCTCGACGATCGCGGCGTCAGGCAGGATCTTCGACGGCGATATGTCGCGGCGCTGGGCGATCACGTCCCGTTGCGCCCAGAGCTCGCGGACTACCGCGAGGCCGCGCCTGCTCCGCACCCGGTGGATGCCCGATGTCCGGCGCCATGGGTCTGGCCGGGGCGGTGCGGGTCCAGCGGCCAGGATCGCCGCGAACTCCTGATCTGCCCAGCTTGCCTTGCCTTGCTCAGCGAGCTCTTCGGCCAGTGCGTCGCGCAGCTCGATCAGCACCTCAACGTCGAGTGCGGCGTACCTGAGCCACTCCACGGGCAGCGGCCTGGTCGACCAGTCGGCAGCCGAGTGGGACTTCTCCAGGCTCAGGTCGAGCACCTCCGCGACCAGGGTGCCCAGACCGACCCGCGGGTAGCCGAGCAGCCGCCCAGCCAGCTCGGTGTCGAAGAGCCGTCGCGGCCGGAAGCCAAGCTCAGCCAGGCATGGCAGGTCCTGCGCGGCCGCGTGCAGCACCACCTCGGCGTCGGCCAGCGCCGAGTCGACGCCTGACAGGTCGGGGCAGGCGACCGGGTCGATCAGTACCGTGCCAGCGCCCTGGCGCCGGAACTGGACGAGGAACGCGCGGTGTCCGTACCGAAAGCCAGACGCTCGCTCGGCGTCGACGGCCACGGGACCAGCGCCGTCGTGCAGTCGCCGGGTTGACTCCGCGAGCGCCTCCGTCGTGATCACCAGTGCAGGAAGCCCGTCGCGGGGTTCAAGCAGCGGCACCGTCACGGCCGGCGCCTCGGGTGCGCCTGGTGCGGGGGTCGGGCTGGGCTAACGGGCCGCGCCGGGCGTAGCTGCGCGACGCCGGGCGCGAGCGGGGGCAAGCCTGAGGCGGCGCAGAGCGCGTCGGCCCAGGCGACGACGTGCCGGTCGAGAAAGAACCGCCCGGCGCTGGGCGGTCGGATCGCACCCGGTTCTTCGGCAACCCCGACCGGCGACCAGGATGCGCGCATCTCAAACCCAGTCGCCACCGGCTCGCCTTGCTTGGCGCCGAACCCTTCGCTCATCACCCTGGTCACCGTGCCACTTGGCGCCGCGTACCCGGCCGCCCTCGCGTCAAGTGCCTCGGTGAGCCAGCTCCAGCCGACCTGGCCGATCAGCGGGTCCGCGGCGATGTCAGGCTCGAGCTCGGCCCGCAGGTAGGCGATGACGCGGAACGGCCCTTCCCACCCATCTTGCCCAGCAGGGTCGTACAGCAACACGAAACGCCCCCAGCCAATCTCGGCGCCGTCTTCGGCCTGCACCGTCCCCGCGAACGCGATCGCATGGGGAGCCAGCCGCCTCGGCGGCGGCTCGCTGTCGAAGCTGAGCTCGGGCCGGACGTGGCGGTGCGCGGCGATCCCGGCCTCAAGCTCCGCAGCCGCCGCCGCGAACACCGGGTCCACGCGCCCGGAGCCGGTCCGGCCGGAGTCCATGCGCCCGGCGTCGGCGCGCCCAGGTCGGGCCGACGAGCCACCAGCACCGGGCTGCTTACCGGGCACGGCGGCAGGCCTCAGCACTCGCGACTGCGGCACGGCATCCTCACGCCGCGCGGTCGAGCGGGACAAGCGCGAGCGCGACGAGCACGCCGGCTCCGCACGCACCGCAGATCCATTCGGGACACGATCCGTCGCGGGCGTCGGGGCAAGATCCGGGGTCTGGATGAAGCTGGGCGAACTCGCGCTGCGAGCCGCACTCATGGCAGTGCCGGAACGCCTCGATCATCTGCTGCACCTCATTTTCCCGCTCGCCTCCGGGCGCCCTCTGAGGCGCCGCCCGCGCTTTCCGGGGCGCCGGCTGATCATGCTCTGCAACGATGCTGACACGGACCGGGCATCATGCCGTGGATCTCAAGCGGCGTGTCATCCGGGCGTTTGCCCGCTTTGGTGGCGAGCCCGTGCCGCTCCCTGATCGCTTCCCGCTCGCTCTTCGCCTGCTGTCCGCTCGCTCTTCGCCTGCTGTCCGCCCGCTCAGGCGTGCTGCAAGCGGCGTGTGAGACGATCCCAGGCGTGAACCCTCATACCGCGCAGACCGGCCTTACCACCGGCTCGGCGTTCATCAGGGCCTGCAGCCGGCAGCCGGTCGCCCACACGCCGGTCTGGTACATGCGGCAGGCGGGCCGGTCGCTGCCCGAGTACCGGGCGCGGCGCGCGAAATCCCCGATGCTCGAGGCGTGCGCGGACCCGGACCTGGTCACCGAGATCACCTTGCAGCCGGTCCGCAGGTACGGCGTCGACGCCGCGATCTTGTTCAGTGACATCGTCGTGCCGCTCCGCGCGGCGGGCGTGGCGGTCCGGATCCAGCCTGGGGTGGGACCGGTGTTCGACCAGCCGATCCGCGACGAGGCAGCCGCAGCCAGGCTGCCGCCGCTTGAGCCGCCCGCCATCGACTTCGTCGCGCAGGCCGTGCGCGCGCTGACCGCCGAGCTTGGCGGCACCCCGCTGATCGGCTTCGCCGGAGGGCCGTTCACGCTGGCCTGCTACCTCATCGAGGGCGGACCGTCGAAGACGTTCGACCGCACCAGGTCCTTGATGTACGGCGAGCCGGCGCTGTGGAGCTCGCTGCTCGGCAGGCTGGCCGACATCACGGCCACGTTCCTGACCGTGCAAGTCGAGGCTGGCGTGTCCGCCGTTCAGCTCTTTGACTCCTGGGCGGGCGTGCTCAGCCCAGAGGACTACCGCAGGAGCGTGCTGCCGTTCAGCGCCCGCGTCTTCGAAGCCCTGGGTGAGTCCGGCGTGCCGCGCATTCACTTCGGGGTGGGCACCGGCGAGTTGCTTGGCCTCCTCGGCGAAGCCGGTGCCGACGTGGTGGGCGTGGACTGGCGGGTGCCGCTCGACGAGGCGGCCAGCCGCGTCGCGCCAGGAACGGCGCTGCAGGGGAACCTGGACCCGGCGATCTTGCTGGCGCCCTGGCCGGTGATCGAGAAGCGGGCCAGGGACGTGCTCGCCCGGGGCAGGGTCGCCGAAGGGCACGTGTTCAACCTGGGCCACGGCGTCTTGCCGGAAACCGACCCGGGCATGCTCGCCCGGCTCACCGACCTGGTGCACGCCGTCCCCGCCGGGCCCGGCTGCTAGGAAGCTCGCCAGCGGCCCGGCGGTGAGCGGCTGCCCTGCTAGGAGGTCGCCGTCGCGGGCGGGTCCGCTGCAGCCGCCGTGCGCCGCCGCGTGCTCCTGCGCCTGCTCACGATCGCGATCCCGGCGAGCACCACGACGATCACTGCGAACGGTAGCGCCACGCCGACCGCGTGCAGCAGCCAGTTGACGGCGGCCACCAGCGCTCGCCATCCGGTCCCGAGGCCGGCGATGAACCCGTGCGAAGCCTTCTTTACTTTCTTAACAAACCGCGCATGGTGCCCGAGCAGCACCACCGACACCGTTCCGTAGCTGGTCTCGTGGGCCAGCGCCTGCTGCTGAGCGAGCAGCGATTCCAGCGCGGATTCCTGGGAGTTGATCTCGTCCTGCACCGCGAGCAGGCTGCTGACGTTCCCGGCCCTGGCCAG
>JASIBM010000410.1 GCA_030045175.1 Streptosporangiaceae bacterium
GATCCGGAGGGTGTCGCCATCCTCGCCTACCGAGCTGTCGTAGACCTGCTCATCCTGGCACTCATCCTTTGGTGGCGGCTGCCAGACCGCTGGCACCGCGCTTGCGCCCTCCGGCCTCTGCCCTCCGTCATCACGTCGTTCCTCCGTCAGCGCCTCCGCTCGGTCTTTGGCCGCAACTGTCCTGGCATGCTAGCCGCGAGGCCACCAGGGTGACGCCCAGCCCTTGCAGGGGTCGGGCCCGGCTCCAGGCCTCAGGCGTCGGCGCCCAGCTCGGCGACCTCGACCGGCTCGGGCAGCGCCCCCACGTTGTACTCGAGCAGCCGCCAGCGACCGCCGCCAACCCGCCGGGACAGCAGGCACCAGCAGCAGTTGCCCAGGCCCCCGGTCACCCTCTCATCCAACCCGAGCAGCCGCGACATCCCCCAGGTCAGCGATGCGCCGTGCCCCACGACGACCACCAGGGTCCCAGCGCGCGCACACTCGGCGATCCGCTCCAGCGCCGCTGCGGTCCGGTTGGCCACGGCCTCGACGGTCTCACCACCCGGCGGGTCCCACGCGGCGAGGTCTTCGGGGTACTTCTCCCTGATCTCGTCGATCGTGAGGCCCTCCCACTCGCCCCCGTGCCGCTCCCGCAGGTCCTTGTCGTGCTGGATCTCGAGCCCGGTCAGCCGGGCCAGGTACCCCGCCGTCGCGCTCGCCCGGATCAGGTCCGATGACCAGATCTGCTCGGGCGCGAGCCTGGCCAGGTGCCGCGCGGCGCGCTGCGCCTGCGCCCGCCCGAGCGCGTTGAGCGGCACGTCACGCTGTCCCTGAAACCTGTGCTCGGCGTTGTAGGTCGTCTGACCGTGACGCCATAGGACCATTCGCAACAGGTCTGCGGTGCCAGTGCCGGCACTGGCCGCTGCGCCACCCGACCCGCGCTCTGCCCCGCCGTCCTGGCCTGCATCGGAGCCGCGCCGAACAGTACTCATCTGCTCGCCTCCGGCAAGACGCTCAGCGCTGGCCCCGGCTCGCCTGGCCCGCGACGGCGGCCGCCACCTCGGGCAGCTCGATCTGCGGGCAGTCCTTCCAGAGCCGCTCGAGCGCGTAGAACACCCGCTGCTCGGCGTGCTGCACGTGGATCACGACGTCGAGGTAGTCCAGCAGCACCCAGCGTCCCTCGCGCTCGCCCTCACGGCGGATCGGCTTGGCGCCGGCTCGCTGGAGCTTTTCCTCGATCTCGTCGACGATGGCCCGCACCTGCCGGTCGTTCGCGGCGGAACACAGCAGGAAGGCGTCAGTGATGACGAGCTGCTCGCTGACGTCGTAGGCGATGATGTCACTTGCTAGCTTGTCGGCGGCAGCGCCGGCCGCGATCTTGACGAGCTCGACGGCCCGGTCTTCAGCAGTCAAAAGCTGGGTATCCTCCTTGACGCCTATAACAGCACCACCAGCGTATCTCGGCCATCAGGCCAAGCTGAACCTTAACCGCCACGCCGCGCGGCAAAAAGCGCCGAGATCACCCACGTGATCCCGAGCAGCGCCACGGCAGCGACGAGCGGCACTCCAGGCGGCCACGAGGTCGACTTCATGCCATAGCCGGCGCTACGGACCGCGGCGTTGGCGGGTGAGCCGCTCCACGTCAGCGCGAACACCACGGCCGCGCAGGTGCCGAGCATCGCGGGCGCGGGTCGCACGACGACCGGCGGGTTGAACGCCGCGCCTGCCGCGGAGCCGACCAGCAGGCAGATGAGCGCCGCGCCCAGCCCGCCGAACAGCGTCGACGCGGTCGCGCCCGGGTCGAAGGCGTTCGCGGGCGGCCCGGACGTGATCACGCCATTGGTCGCGAGCGTCCAGCCGACGCCGACGATCGCGAAGCACGCCCCGACCCCGAAAGCCGCAGTCAGCGCGGCGAGCTGGGCGCGCCGGGGACCGCCAGCAGCCGCCGCGCACGCGCGGGCCGGGCCGGGCTCGGCGGTCAGCGTCGCCCTGGTGAGCCACGCCACGCTCGGCACCAGCATCAGCGCGCTCCAGCTCAGTCCCTGCGCCAGCCCGGCGCCGTTCGCCTGGCCGCCCCCGCCAAGCCCGATCACGCCGAGCAGGTACAGCACAGCCGGCGGGATCCACCGATGCGATCGCAGCAGCAGCGCGACCTGATACCGGGTCAGCGCGACGCTCTGAGCCAGCGCGAGCGCACGGGCCTGGCCTCCCCGCCGCGCCGATCGGGCTCGCCGGTGCGAGCTCACGGCCGCCTCCCCACGTCATCCCCAGGCTCCCCCGCGCCGCCAGCCTGGCCAGCACCGACCGGGCTCGCCTTCCCCTGGTCGATCAGCCAGCGCTCGGCGCCCAGGCCAGCCAGCCTCGACTGGTCATGATCGACGTACACCACGGCGCCGCCCTCGGCCAGCCGCTCGGCGACCACACCGTCGAGCGCCGCCCTGGCCTGCGCGTCGAGCCCGGTCCACGCCTCGTCGAGCACGAGCAACCCGGTGCCAGGCAACAACGCCTGCGCGATCGCGACCTTCTGGCACATCCCCTTCGACATCTGCCGCAACGGGACGTTCCCCA
>JASIBM010000411.1 GCA_030045175.1 Streptosporangiaceae bacterium
GTCCCGTTAACCGCGAGGTCGCCGATGTTCCCCCCGGGGAAGAACAGCGGGGACACGACGTAACTGTCGGTGCTGAACGCCAGCGTCGAGCCGTCGACAGTCAGCCTGGCCGCGTCCTCGAGCGGCTCGAGCTGCGGATTGCGGAACGCCTCAAGGAACACGGCCTCGATCAGCGACTGGGTCGCCTTCCCCCCGGCGCCGTGCGACATCGTGATCAGCTCGTCTCGCATCCGGGGCCGAGCCCGCCTGGCGCGGTCGACCCGCTCGAGCACGAGCCTCTCCCGCTGGGGTGAGCCCGTCACGGCCGGCCTGCCCTGGCCAGCCGCCCGTAGCTGTAGTACGCGGCGCAGGCTCCCTCCGGGGAGACCATGCACGTGCCGATCGGCGTCTGCGGCGTGCACGAGGTGCCGAATACCTTGCACTCCCATGGCTTCAGCACGCCCTTGAGCACCTCGCCGCACTGGCACGCCTTGGGATCAGCGATCCTGATCCCCGGCACCGCGAACCTGGCCTCGGCGTCGAACCCGGCGTACTGCCCGCGCAAGCGCAGCGCCGACCACGAGATGAAGCCGAGTCCGCGCCATTCGAAGTGGGGCCTGGGCTCCAAGGTCTCGGCGATCACCCTGAGCGCGACCGGGTTGCCGTCCGGCGGCACGACCCGCGAGTACTGGTTCTCTACCTCTGCCCGGCCATCGGAAAGCTGGCGCATGAGCAGGTAGATGGACTGCAAGATGTCCAGCGGCTCGAACCCGGCGACCACCAGGGGCTTGCCGTAATCGCGGGCGATGAACTCGTACGGCCGGATTCCGATCACGGCCGAGACGTGCCCTGGCCCGATGAACCCGTCCAGTCGCAGGTCCGGGGAGTCGAGTATCGCCTTGATCGCCGGGATGATCATGACGTGGTTGCAGAAGACCGTGAAGTTGGCCAGCCCTTCTGCCGCCGCTCGCAGCACGGTCATCGCGGTGGACGGCGCCGTCGTCTCGAAGCCGATCGCCATGAAGATCACCTGCTTGCCTGGGTTCTGCCTGGCGATCTTCAGCGCGTCGAGCGGCGAGTACACCATCGCGATGTCGGTTCCCCTGGCCCTCGCATCGAGGAAGGAGCCGTCGCTGCCAGGCACCCGCATCATGTCGCCAAATGAGGCCATGATCACGTCGGGCTGACTGGCCAGCGCGATCGCGTCGTCCACCCGGCCCATCGGGATCACGCATACCGGGCAGCCGGGCCCGTGCACCAGCGTGATCTGCTCGGGCAGGTAGTCCTCGAGCCCGTGCTTGTAGATCGTGTGGGTGTGCCCGCCGCACACCTCCATCAGCTGGTACCGCCGGCCCGGCGCGCACAGGCTCGCGATCTTAGCCGCCAGCGCGCGGGCCTTGCCGCTGTCGCGGAACTCATCAACAAACCGCACTGCTTACCCCCCGCTCGCCCCCGCTCGGCTACTCGATCATGGAGTCGGCCAGGGCGGCGAGCTCGTCCGTGTACGCCTGCCCGATGCCCTCAAGGAAGTCGAGCGCCGCTGCCGCCTCGGCCTCATCGATCCTTGAGAGCGCGAAGCCCACGTGGATGAGCACCCAGTCACCGGGCAGCGGCGGGTCGTCGGCGAGCAGGCCCACGTTGATCACCCGGCGCACGCCGTTCACGTCCACCTTGGCCAGGTCAGCCTGATCGGTCAGGAACTCGACGACCTCACCTGGAATCCCCAGGCACACGTTAAGCTGCCTGGCTCGGTCACGATGAGCTCCCACAGGATCTGGTAGATGGTGGTCTGCGCTTCCTGGATCCGGTGCACGGACGACGACCCAGCGACGAACAAGTAGTCCAGGCTGTCAAGCTCCGCCATCTTGCCGCCGTCGTAGCCGGCGATCCCGATCGTCATCAGGCCGTGCCGCTTCGCCTCGTCGAACGCACGCAGCAGGTTCTCGGAGTTGCCGCTGGTGGACAGGCCGACCGCGATGTCATGCGGCCTGGCGAACGCCGCGATCTGCCTGGCGAACATCACACCCGGGCCAACATCGTTCGACAGGGCGGTCAGCACCGCCGCGTCCCCGGCCAGGCAGATGGCTGGCAGCGGGCGGTAGGCGCCGCCCGGGCACAAGAACAGCGTGGCGAGTTGCTGCGCGTCCGTCGCGCTCCCGCCATTGCCAAATGTCAGCAGGCGGCCGCCTGCAGCGAACCTGGCCGAGGCATCCCTGGCGCAGTACATCATGAGCCCGCTGCTGCGCGCGCAGACCTCGGCGCGCAGGTTCATGATCTCATCCGCCTTGGCCAGCGTGGACATGCGCGCCTGCTCGAGCATCTCGGCCAGGTCCGGCGCTCCCTGGTACAAGAACGGGTAGAGCGAGGCCGCCGCGGGGGCGGCCTGGCCCGCCAGCTGGCCGCTCGCATGGAAGGCCGGCCCGGCCGACCGGACGAACTGCGCCGCTGGTCGTGGCACTCGTGTCATCTGCGCACCACCCCGATCGCCTCTCCCGCGTGCACAAGCACCGTGTCGCCGACGTCGGCAGTGACCAAGGCGACGCTCACCTCTTGCTCGCGGCCAGCCATCACCACGACGGCTAGGTCGTGATCGAGCAATGCCAGGACCGAGCCGGTCATCGCCGCGTCTGAGCAAGTGACGCACCAACCGTCGGCGCAGTGTTTATCCGGGGGGGCGACCCCCTCGCCGTGCGCCGCTTCCCCCAGGCCGGCGGTCACGCGCCCGCCCCCGGCGGTCCAGCGTGCTCGAAGAAGAGGTGCACGAGCTCCCACAGCAGGTGGTAAGCGGTGACGTGGATCTCCTTGACTATGCGGGGATCAGCGGAGCCGACCGCGAACAGGTGATCGGCCACCTGGCTGACCGCGATCGCGTCGCCGATGCCGCCGACCAGCGCGATCGTCAGCATCCCGAGCTGCTTGGCCGCGCTCAGCCCGGCTAGCACGCACGGGCAGCTCCCGTCCGGCGAGATGCCGAGCGCGATGTCGGCGCGCTCGGCTAGCTGCTTGATCTGGTGCTCGAAGACGCCTGCCACGCCGACCTGAGCGGCGACCGCCGTGACTGTCGCGGCGTCAGAGGTCAGCGAGATGGCGGGCAGCGCTCGCTTGCCGACGATCACCGGATGCACGAACTCCACGGCGACATGCTGCGCGTCGGTACTGGCCCCGCCGACCCCGAAGATCACGAGCTTGCCGCCGCGTGCGAAGCGGGCGGCCATGGCGTGCGCGGCGGTCACCAGGTCGGCCGCGTGGCTGGCGAGCTCGCGGATCGGCGCCGTCCTGCGCTCGAACGCAGCGAGCGCCGCGCCGGCGACGTCAAGCGCCAGCGCGACATCGGTCCGGCCCGGCCGGCCGGCCATCACGACCGCCACCGAAGCGGTCGCGTCGGCGACACCGCACACGGCCCAATGGCCACTCGGCTGGTCCGCACGCGACGCGGCGGCCGACCGGGAGAGGTTATAGAAAGGTGGCCGTTTAGCGATGTTACGGACCCCTGGCGTGCTGCGCTTACCGCCATGGCAGCACCGTAGGTCAGTTGTGGCCAGCAGTCCAGCGATCCGGCCGGAACCGGCGCGGCGAACGGGGCGAACCAGCGGGTTAAATGGCCGACCCACTTCGCGCGCGATGATCGCGCGCCACAAATACGGCAATTCATCGGCTCCACCACGCGTCACCCCTTCGCATGCGCTACGGCATCGGTCGGGTAGGAGCCACGCTACGCGCAACGCAGCCAGCTCGGAAGGCTGTCAGCAAAATTGGGTCAAGATCATGAAAAATTCATGGTGCGGGCTAAGACAATGGCAGAAAATGGCTAGCCCGGCCGTTTCAGCGGGCTTCGATGGCCAGGCGAATGCCAAAGCCAATGAGCAAAGGCGGGCGAGATGGGCAGCCGGCGGCAAGCCGCCGCGTGGACGGGGTTGCCGCTGCGGCGAGCGGCGGAATGGGGCTTGCATCGCTGGCATCAGCAGCCATCAGCAGCCTCGTGGAGCGCGCGCGCATCGCTGCCCGGGCCGGGGCGGGATGCCCGGATCCCCAGCAGGGTCGCGGCGACGGCGAGCGCCACCAGATCGGTGATCATCGCGAACGTCACTCACCGAGCGCTAGGTGCGAGTTCACGGCTCGCGCGGCAGCCGCGAACTCAGGCAGCTCTACGACGTCCACGCCAGCCTGGGCCAGCAGCTCGCATCCCTGGCAGTCAGCAACGAACAACGCGGGCTCCCGCCAGGCGATGACCACCCGGCCAATGCCTGCCGCGAGGATCAAATCGGCGCAGGTTCTGGTTCGTGACTTGCGCTGGGAGCACGGCTCCAGGGTGCTGAACATCGTCGCCTGCCGCAGGCGCGGGTCGTCACGAGCCACCTTCGCCAGGGCCGCTTCCTCGGCGTGCACGCTCGCGTCGGTTTCCCTGGAGTAACCGCGCGAGATCTCCTCGCCATGCTCGTCCACAAGCACGGCGCCGACCGAGTACGCGCTGTCCTTGGGCGGGCACCGGCGGGCAAGCTCGACGGCCAGCTCCATCCACCGCCGGTCGTCCGGTCGCGTCCGCGTCAGTTGCTCCCCCGCGCGAAGATCCGCAGGAAGAACAGGAACACGTTCAGCACGTCGAGGAAGATCGACGCGGCGAGCAGCGGCGCCGACCTGATGTCCTTCGAGCGCCGCAGCCGCTGGAAGTCGAACATCGTGAACACCGCGAAGATCACCAGGCCGATCACCGAGTAAATGATGGCGCCGTGCGGGATGTTCACGAAGATCAGCACGATGCCGAAGATGATCAAGGCGATCAGCGCGAAGAAGGCAATCCTGGCGAGCGCGGCCAGGTCCCGGTTGGTCGCGTAGCCCGCCGCGCCGAAGCCGGCGATGAACAGCGCGGTGGCGCCGCCTGCCGACCACAGCGCGTGCGGGTTCGTGCCGGCGTAGTACGCCAGCACCGGCGCCATCGCCAGGCCGATCAGCAGGCCGAACGCGGCCAGCAGGCCAACGGTGACCTGCGATGACCGCCTGACGGTGAACCTCATGGCGATCAGGCACGCGATCGCCGCGATGAACCAGACGATCCCGAGGTCATAGCTGAGATCGCGGCCTAGGTACGCTCCGCCCGCGAAGAGGCCCGCAGTGAACGCGACATACCACATCGTCTGGCCGAAAAGGGTGCGCGTCTGCGCCCCGCTGACCGTGCCGTAGCCGTATCCCGGGTAAAGCGCAGGATTGCTCATAAGGCATACCTTCCCTGGCACGCTGCCATCATTCGCGCTCGCCGCCACTCGCGCCGCTGGCAGCGTCACGCTGGCGCAGCCACGCTGCCACCGCCACCGCCACCGCCATCGTCGGGCGCGCTGCCATCATTACTGTATGCGCGTCCTGGTCATCGGCGGCACCGCGTTCGTCGGCAGGCACATCACCGAGTCGGCGCTCGCCGCCGGGCACGAGGTCACGCTGTTTCATCGGGGCCTGACGGGGGGTGACCTCTTCCCGCAGGCCACGCACCTGACCGGGGATCGCGACCGGGACCTGTCCGCGCTGGCTGACGGCGAGTGGGACGCCACCATAGACGTCTGCTGCTACCTGCCGCGACAGGCACGCGCGCTGGCGGCGGCCCTGGGCCGGCGCGGCGGTCATCACGTGTTCATCTCCTCGACGTCGGTGTACCGGACGCCGGTGGCTGCTGGGTTCGCGGAGGACGCGCCGCTCGTGGACGTCGCCAGCCCGGCGACCGAGGAGGTCGACGAGCAAACCTACGGTGGCCTCAAGGTGGCGTGCGAGCGCGCCGTCGCCGGGCTATACGCGGCCGGCTTCACGATCGTCAGGCCCACCTACGTGATCGGCCCGCATGACCGCAGTTACAGGTTCACCTGGTGGGTGGAGCGGATCGCGCTCGGCGGCACGGTTCTGGCGCCTCGCAGCCCGCACGATCCGATCCAGGTCATCGATGCCAGGGACATGGGCACCTGGATCGTGTCGCTGATCGCCGAGCGGCACAGCGGCGTGTACCACGCGGTAAGCCCCGCGCCTCCGTTCCGATTTCAAGAGCTTCTCGAACGGATCGCCGCCGAGGTGGGACCGGCCCGGACGGAGCTGGTCTGGGTGGACGAGGACTTCCTGCTCGCCGACGGCCAGACCGATCTCAGCCTGCCGTTGTGGCCGGGCGCCGACAGCGCGCGAGACATCAACGCGGCCGACCCCGCGGCCGCCTGCGCCGCGGGGCTCGCCCCCCGGCCGCTCGAGCAGAGCATCGCCGAGATCCACGCCGCCGAGCTGGTGGCGCCGACGCCACGCGGGCCAGGGGTCGGGCTTCCCCCCGAGCGCGAGGCCGCCCTGCTCGCCCGCTGGCTGCGGCGCGACTGATCCGAGCCGCGGATCAGTCCGCGTCGGCGACCGGGAGTATCTGGCGTGGTATCACCGGCGGAGCCGGGCGCCTGTGCCACTCGGGCGGGTAGCCGAGCGACACCTCCACGTGCCGGACTCCCTCGTGCCAGATGGTCCTCGGGATATGCAGGTGCCCGTAGACCACGGTGGACGCGTTGAAGCGCACGGGCCAGTCCGCCGTCGCGACGGTGCCGCACCACTGCGCGAACTCGGGATGCCGCAGCACCCTGGTGGGCTCCCTGACCAGCGGAAAATGATTCACCAGGATCGCGGGCCTGCCGTCAGGCAGGCTGGCCAGCCGCTGCTCGGTCGCGGATACCCGTGCGGCGCACCAGGACGCGATGTCCGGGTACGGATCGGGATGCAGCACCAGCTCATCGGTGCACACGACGCCGGCCTCGAGCGCCTGGGCCAGCGCCTGTGCCCTGTTCGTCGTCCCGTCGGGCAGGAACGTGTAGTCGTAAAGCAAGAACAGCGGCGCGATGACTACCGGGCCGCCCGCTCCGTCCCACACCGGGTAGGAATCCTCCGGGGTGATCACGCCGAGCTGACGGCAGGTCTGCACGAGCAGGTCGTATCGCTCGAGGCCGCGCGCCTTGACCGGGTCCCTTGGGTGCGTCCATAGCTCATGATTGCCCGGCACCCAGATCACCTTGGCGAATCGCTCGCTGAGCACCGACAGCGCCCATTCGACGTCGGCGACGAACTCCCCGACGTCGCCAGCCACGATCAGCCAGTCGCCGGGCGACGACGGCCGCAGGTCGGCCACGATGCGCCTGTTCTCCGGGTAGGCCACGTGCAGGTCACTGACGGCGAGCAGGCTCCCGGCTGTGCCCGGATCTCGGCTGCCTTCGTTCGAGTTCGCATCGGGCACGTGGCTGATCATCACACGGTCCATCCCAGATGTCATATCCACACGGCACAATCGGTTCCGTGCGGGTTGCTGTCGTGCCTGGTCCTGACGGGTCCGGGCTGCTCTGCGAGCTCGATGACGACGGCAGCGGGCGCGGGAGCCCGTTGCGCGCTGACGACCTCGGCGCGGTGCTCGCCGAGCGCGAGGACCAGGCTAGGTCCTCCGGTGCCGAGCCCGTGCGGTGGGTCTGGGCGAACGGCGCGAGCGTGTACCCGCCGCTGCTGCGGGCGGGCACGAGGGTGGCTCGGTGCCATGACGTCGCGCTCACCGAGGCGCTGCTTTGCGCCAGGGACCAGTCGGCCGATGATCGGCTGGGCTGGGGCCGGCCAGACGCGGGCGAGCCGGCACCGGACTGGCCGGCACCGGACCGGGCGGCACCGGACTGGGCGGCACCGGACTGGCCTGGCCGGGGCGCGAGCACCAGCGCGGGCCAGCCTGCTCTCTTCGAGCCCACGCAGGCCGGAGCGCCGGCACCACCCGATCCAGCCGACGCGCTCGACATGCTGATCCACGCGCACAAGGACCAGCTCGCGAGGATCGCAGCCGACGAGCACCCGGCGCGATTCGGGCTGCTCGTCGCCGCCGAGTCCGCCGGTGGCCTGGCCGCGGCCGAGATGACCCAGGCCGGCCTGCCCTGGCGGGCCGACGTGCACGATGCCCTGCTCACCGAGCTGCTCGGGCCGCATCCGGCGAGCCAGCGCAGGCAAGGCAGGCGCGGAGCCTCCCAGGCTCCGCCGCCTCGCCCGGCCAGGCTGGCCGAGCTCGCCGCCCAGATCTCCGCGGCGTTCGGCGCGAGCGAGCCCGGCTCTGGCGGGCGCGACGGCGGTGGGCAAGCGCTAGCCGGACAGCCCCTAGCCGGGCAGCCCCTAGCCGGGCACAGCCACGGCTCGCAAGCCCTAGCCGGGCCCGGCGCCAGCGCCCGGCGGCCGGTCAACCCCGACTCGCCCGCCCAGCTACTGCGCGCCCTGGCCGCCGACGGGATCAGGTTGCCGTCCACCAGGACGGCGGTACTGGCCGGGGTCGATCACCCCGCGATCGCACCGCTGCTTGAGTACAAGGAATTGTCCAGGCTGTACTCGGCGTTCGGCTGGACTTGGCTGGAGACCTGGGTCGCCGACGGCAGGTTCCGGTCCGAGTACATCGTCGGCGGCGTCGTGTCTGGCCGCTGGGCCTCGCGCGGCGGCGGCGCGCTGCAGATCCCGCGGCTGCTCCGCCGCGCCGTCGTCGCCGACCCCGGCTGGGTGCTCGTGGTGGCTGACGCCGCCCAGCTCGAGCCCCGCGTGCTCGCCGCGCTCGCAGGCGATCACGCCTTCGCTGCCGCCGCCGCGGGCGGTGACCTGTACGCCGAGCTGGCCGGGGCGTTCGGCGGGGACCGCGCGAAGGCCAAGCTCGCGACGCTGTCTGCCATGTACGGGGGCGCGGGCGGCGAGGCCGGCCAGCTCCTCGCGGTACTCAGGCAGCGATTCCCGGCCGCTGCGGGCTACGTCGAGGCCGCCGCGCGGGCCGGCGAGGAAGGCCGCGTCGTCAGGTCCGTGCTCGGGCGTACCTGCCCGCCGCCGTCGGCGAGCTGGCGCGCCCTGACCGGACAGGCTGGCGACCCCGAGGCGGAGCCAGACCCGCAGGCCGGCCGGGCATCACGCGCACGAGGCCGGTTCACCAGGAACTTCGTCGTGCAAGCGAGCGCGGCGGACTGGGCCTTGGTGATGCTGGTCAGCCTGCGCACGAGGCTTTCAAGAATTTCAATGGCCAACGGGCCGTCCAGCCTCGACGACCCCTCGGGCCTGGTGCCGTCCCCCCGAGCCCCCAGCGAAATGGCGCCGCGGCTGGTGTTCTTCCAGCACGACGAGGTGATCGTGCACTGCCGCGCCGAACAGGCCGACGCCGTCGCCGCGACGGTGTCGAGCGCCGCGGCAGATGCCACCCGCCTGGTCTTTGGCCCCACACCGGTCACGTTCCCACTGAACGTCGCCGTGGTCGAGTGCTATGCCGACGCGAAGTAGCCGATCATGGGCCTGGCGTGAGATGACGGCAGGGCATGCCGAACCTCTCTGGGAGAGCTTGGCGAAACTAGGCTGACCTGCGCAAAACAGGGCCTAGATGATCATGTCGGACCCCACGCCCAGACGGGCCGGAGAAGCACGCCGGGCTAGATCGTCCGGTGGGTGGCCGTCCGCCGCAATGGCGACGAGGCTCACGTCGTCGGCGCGCACGACCTCGGCACACTCCGGTACCGGCTGGAGCAGGCCGAGAAGGAAGCTGCCGGGGAGCACGACGCTGGCTAGCTGTCAGATTCCAAGGAAGTTATGATCGAGCGACGGCGTTATGTTTGCGGAACTTCATCGCTCAACAGGGACGGAGGCGCGACCAGATGACGAGCGTGAGCGTGAACCTGCCAGACGAGCTTGCATCGTGGCTGGCTGCGCGGGCACCCCGATCCGCAGGGGGAACCGTCTCTGCGGCAGCCGTTGACGCTATCGCCATGGCCAAGGCCATCGATGAGGCTGGACGTGAGCAGCGCATCCGGGCGATGACGCTGACTGCTGAGGATTTGCGCGCTCTCGCCGATTCATGACAGAACCTCCCGTTGGCTTGGCCGGGGACGCACTGCTGCGGTACTGGGACATTCGTGATGCCCACGACTCCCTCGGCGGGCAAGTGGGCCATGAGGACATCGAACCTGGCCAAGTCCTACACAACGATGTCATCGCGCTCGCCGCGCAGCAGCCGTTCTACGCGCACTCTGGCGGCCAGCTTTCCCTGACCCGTTTCAGAAGGCGGCCGTGGCCGTCCGCATCATCGCCCAGAGACATCCATTCGGCCAAGGCAACAAGCGGACGGCGTGGCTATACGCCGTGACACTGCTCGGTCAGCTCAACTTCAAGATGCCGGAGGATGTGGCCTTCGACTACGTGCGGCCCTTGATTGTCGCTGTCAGCCGTCGGCAGCTTGATGACGTGGACCTGATCAGTTCATGCCTTGGAGATTTCTTCATGGGCAGATACGGGGCTATTCGCTTACGCTACGTACATAAGATCGGCCCTGATCACGGCGGCAGACGGCGATGTCGTCGCCATCAGGATGGGGAACCCATCGATCAAAGGGTCAGGTCTTCCCAGGTCTCCCAGCGCGTGTTGATGCGAACGACCGGGCACCCGCCCCGGATGACGTGGATGTTCGTCACTGCGTACAGGGTCGGCGGGACGCCGCTAATTCATCCTCGCGCGCCTCGTCCTTGCGCGCCTCGTCCTTGGTGTCCGCCTTGGGCGGCACCAGGTAGATGACGCTCTTAAGGAGGGAATCAGGTATGCGCTGCACGATCGGTTCCCAGCACTCGAACGGGCCACCGAGCGAGCCGGTACGCTGAACAGAGCGCCATTGCGTCATGGTAGCCGTCACCCCCGCGAAGTGAAACGCTTACCCATCAGGGTGCAGCAGGACATAAGGGTAAGCGCTAGCCCGGCATGGGGCCTCTCAGGCCCGTCTGGACGTGGGGCCCGACATGATCATC
>JASIBM010000412.1 GCA_030045175.1 Streptosporangiaceae bacterium
GTCGTCTACACCCAGTGGCTGAACCACGCGGGCGGCATCGTCGCCGACCTCACGGTGACC
This sequence comes from Streptosporangiaceae bacterium, assembly GCA_030045175.1. Lineage (GTDB taxonomy): Bacteria > Actinomycetota > Actinomycetes > Streptosporangiales > Streptosporangiaceae > Chersky-822. The sequence goes on from JASIBM010000412.1 coordinate 61, forward strand.
CGGCTGGACGAGGACGAGTTCCTTGTCATCGCCAGCGACATCATCCACCGCAGGGTCGCGCCGCTCATCCGCCGCGAGACCCGTGCAGGCGAATTCGTCACGGTTACCGACGTCACCTCGGGCACGACATTGCTCACCGTCCAGGGCCCGGCATCCAGGGAGCTGATCTCGCGGCTCACTGACGCGAATTTGTCGAACGGCCCGTTCCCATATCTCTCGGCGAGGCAACTCCACGTCGGCTTCGCGCCCGTGCTCGCGATGCGGGTCACCTACGTCGGGGAGCTCGGCTGGGAACTGCACGTCCCAGCGGAGTACGCCGCCGGGGTGTACGACGACCTGATGGCCGCGGGAGCAGATCTCGGCATCCGGCCGGTCGGGCTGGCGGCCATGTCGGGCCTTCGGCTGGAGAAGGGCTACCGCGACATGGGCGTGGACATCGACAACACCGATAACCCGATCTCAGCGGGCCTTGGCTTCACCGTCGCCTGGGACAAGCCCGGCGGGTTCACCGGACGGGACGCCCTGCTCGCGGTCCGCGCGCAGGGCCCGCCCAGGCAGCGCGTCGTGGGGCTGATGGTCGAGGACGCCGGCGCGGACCTGTTCGGCAACGAGCCAGTGCTTCTTGACGGGAAGTGGGCCGGCTACGTGCGCGCGGCCGCCTTCGGCTACACGGTCGGCGGCCCTGTCGCGCTCGCTCAGGTCTCGTGTGAGGACGGGGTCAGCGCGCAGTGGCTGAAGGACGGCAAGTTCACGGTGCGCGGGCACGACCGTGAGTGGCCAGCCAGGCTCCAGATCGCCCCGTTCTACGACCCCCAGCGCCTGCGCATCCTCGCGGACGGCTGACGGCCAAGCCGCTCCATGATCACGGTGGGTTGCCGTCGAATGGACCGGCAAACCCACCGTGATCAAGAGGATCAGGTGCCAGCGGTAGGCGTAGCCCCACCTCAGGTGTAGGCCTTCGGCCATTCCGGCGCCGGTCGTCGGTGCGTCAGGATGGGTGCGCGGCCGTGATGAGGTGGCCCGCGCCCCAGCCGAAGGAGTGACGCGATGGACTGGAAGACGCTCTCGCTCGCATCCGTGGTGATCCTGGCCGGTTACGCGCTGTGGTTCGGCCTGCTCGGGCGCCGGATGACGCAGGCCAAGCAGCCTGCCAGGTCCGCGCGGCGCGGTATCCGCGCGGCATGGCTCGTCACGGGATTGCTCGCGTGCGTGGCCGCCTGGGTGGTCGCCCTCTCCGGGCCGTTCGGCCCGGGCACGGTGATCGCCCTGCTAGCCCTGTTCGGAATCGCCCTGGCACTGTGGATCATCGCGCCGAGATTCGTCACGACGAAGGTCGTTCCGCTGGCCCTGGTGGGGGCCGGGATCGGCACCATCATCGTGGCCGACGTATCCGTGATCTCGGCACCATATTGGTACGGGAGAGAGCCGACGGTGGAACTGGTGCTTGGCTGGGCGCTCGTCGCGGCTGGCGCGTGGCTCACCTGGCGGCTGGCTGAGCCAGGCTCGCGGCTACGCGGGCTGTTCTACGAGCCCGCATCTGGTGGTTCGCGAGGGTCGTCCTCCCGGGCCAGCACCGCGGGTCTCGATCGCGCGCCTGATGAGCGCTCACCGCTGGGCCGGCCGCGCTGGGGACTTCTGCTGCTTGTCGTGACCGTCCTGCTGCTCGAGCGCCTCGGGTCATTGAACGTACCAGGGCCGGGGGACGCAGAGATGCACCTGGCGTGGGTCCTGGTTGCGGAGGCGATCCTGGGTGCGGCGGCCTTCGTGGTTTTCCGTTTTCCTGCGGTCGCGGCCGACCTGGCGATCGCCGGGCTGGTCCTGTTCGGCTTGTACGGGATCGCGATCGCCCTGACCTGGAACTGGGCCTCGCAGCCAGTGCTGTACGGCCTGCTCACGGTCGGTACCCAGCCCGTGGCCGATCTGGCAGCCGCCCAGGGCCTGGCCCTGGTGGGCGCGGGCATCTGGCTGCTGCCGCGCGCGCTCGATGACCGGACCAGGTCGCTGTTCCGGCCGGCCGCCGACCGCGAGCTGGCAGGCCGGGTACGGCGGCTGGCCCAGACCCGCGCCGACGCGGTGGACTCGGCCGCGGCCGAGCTGCGGCGCGTGGAACGGGACCTGCACGACGGCGCCCAGGCGCGGCTGATCGCGCTCGGGATCAGCCTGCGAGCCGCTGAGCGGCTGATCCACGCCAGCCCTGACGCCGCCGCGGCGCTGGTGGCCGAGGCGCGCGAGTCCTCGCTCACGGCGCTCGGCGAGCTGCGCGACCTGGTGCGCGGGATCCGCCCGCCGGTACTCGCCGACCGCGGCCTCGCCGACGCGGTACGGGCGCTGGCCCTGGACACGCCGCTGCGCACCGACGTGGACGTGGACCTGCCCGGCCGCCCGGACCTGGCCGTCGAGTCCGCCTGTTACTTCGCGATCGCCGAGCTGCTCGCCAACGCGGTGAAGCACTCCGGCGCGAGGCAGGCCCAGGTGCGGATCTGCCACGACGACCGCACGCTGCGGATCACGGTGACCGACGACGGCGCAGGCGGCGCCGACCCGGCCCGCGGCACCGGCCTTTCCGGCCTGGAGCGCAGGCTCGCTACATTCGACGGAGTGCTGGCTGTGAGCAGCCCGCCAGGAGGCCCGACCATCGTCGCGATCGAGGTGCCGTGCGCGTTGTCCTCGCTGAAGACCTCTACCTGCTGAGGGACGGGCTGACCCGGCTGCTGAGCTCCCACGGCATCGACGTCACCGCGGCCGTGGCATCCGGCCCCGAGCTGCTCGAAGCGCTGCTCGCCGACCGGCCCGACGTGGCGATCGTCGACGTGCGGCTGCCGCCGACGTTCACCGACGAGGGGCTGCGCGCCGCGATCGAGGCCAGGCGGCGGCTGCCCGGACTGCCGGTCCTCGTGCTGTCGCAGTACGTCGAACAGCTTTACGCCCGCGAGTTGCTGTCCGACCGGGCTGGCGGCGTGGGCTACCTGCTCAAGGACCGAGTATTCAGTGACGACCAGTTCGTCGAGGCATTGCGCACGGTGGCCGCCGGCGGCACGGTGATCGACCAGGAGGTCATCGCCAAGCTGCTGCGCCGCAAGGAGCACAACACGGACGAGGCGGTTGGCCTGCTCTCGCCGCGCGAGCGCGAGGTACTCGACCTGATGGCACAGGGCAGGTCTAATGCCGCGATCGCGCAGCGCCTGTTCGTGTCGGAAAAGGCGGTCAGCAAGCACACCACGTCGATCTTCACCAAGCTGGGCCTCGAGCCCTCAGACGACGACAACCGCCGCGTCCTCGCCGTGCTCGCCTTCTTGAACTCCTGACCCGTCTTGAACTCCTGACCCATCCGTTGTCACAGATCCCATCGCCTGCGGCGGTCAGGATCGGCGCCGGCAGATCTGGGCAGTTTGACGGGACTTTGCCCGCCGTGGATGGCAGTCTGGGGGTACCGGTTCCGTTCGAGTAAGGAGTAAGGCTCAATGCGCAAGTACCTGTACGCGGCAGTGGCCGCAGGCGCCACGCTAATGCTCGCGGCGCCTGCGGCGCAGGCTCACACCGCCACGCCCCGCACAGCGTCCCACGTGCTGACGGTCGGCAAGCTGCACGGGACAGCCGTCAAGGTGGGTGCGGTGCTTAAGGCCAGCCTCGCGAAGGGGACGACGGTCACCATCGCCATCGGGACCACGAAGGCAACCTGCAAGAAGGCCTCGTTCTCGCTGACGGTCGTCACCAATCCAGTCGCCAAGGGCAAGGCGACAGGATCGGTCACCTCGGAGGCGGTCTCCAAGTGCACGATCAACTTCAGCGGGGCGACGGTGAACAGCATCACGGCCACCAACCTGCCCTACAATGCCGCGGTCAGTGACTCCAGCGGCGATCCGGTAACGATCAGCGGGACCAGCGACGCCGCGCCCATACAGTTCACGGCGACGATAACGATCGGCGATGGCAGCATCACCTGTGCCTTCGACGCGGCGACAAGCACTGCGCACTCATCGAACAAGCACCACACCGTCACGTTCTCGAAGCAGAAGTTCACCGACGCCCCAAGCGACCCGAGCCTCTGCTCCGACCTGGGGACTACGGCGCTGTTCTCGGCCAGCTACGGCCCGATCGTCGACTCCACCGTGAGCCACAGCCCAACCGTTTACGTCAACTAGCCCTGGCTCCCATGATCACGGTGGGTTGTCGGCGAACAGGCCGGTCAACCCACCGTGATCATGAAGGATCATGAAGCAAGGCCGCGGGAGCGCGTCAGAGTTACCCAGCCAGCAGGTGCTCAGGCTCCTCGCTAGCCGCGCCGCCGTTCGCGGCGATCTCGTCCCCGGCCAGCACCCGTAGCGCCTCTGGCGCGAGGAACACCTGCACGGGCGTTCCCTGTGACAGGTGTACCTGCTCGCCGTCGTTCTGCACCAGTGCCTGCACCTGCGTGCCAGGCGCCAGCCTGAGCATGACCTGGGTCGCCGAGCCCAGGTACACCAGCCGCTCCACCATCGCGGGGATCCGGTTGGGCCCGGCGGCTCCGGCCGAGCGGGCTGCGCCGGCCGAGCGGGCTGCGCCAGCGGTGCCGCCCGAGCCTGCGGGCTCGGTGAACGGCTCGATCCTGACCCGCTCCGGGCGGATCACGGCGCGCGCACAGTCCGGCGCATCCTGGCCGCCGAAGTCCGCGGTCAGGACGGACTCGCCCAGCCGTACCTTGCACCGCGAGCCAGGGCCGCGCTCGATCACCTCGACGTCCATCAGGTTGGAGACGCCGAGGAAATCGGCCACGTAGGTGTCCGCGGGCTCGTCGTAGATCGCCTGCGGCGCACCCATCTGCACGATCCTGCCCGAGCGCATCACGGCGAGGCGATCGGACATCGTAAGCGCCTCTTCCTGGTCGTGCGTGACGTACAGGAACGTGATCCCGACTCGTTCTTGCAGCGCCTTGAGCTCGACCTTGAGCGACCTGCGCAGCTTCGCGTCGAGCGCGCCGAGCGGCTCGTCAAGCAGCAGCACCGCCGGATCGAGCACTAGCGCCCTGGCCAGGGCCACCCGCTGCTGCTGGCCACCAGAAAGCTGGCCGGGCCGGCGCTTCTCGTACCCCGTCATGTGCACGAGCTCGAGCAACTCGCCCACCCGCCGCCGGATCGTGGCCCGGTCAAGCCCGCGACCGCGCAGGCCAAACGCCACGTTCTCGAACACGTCGAGGAACGGGAACAGCGCGTAACTCTGGAACACCGTGTTGACGTTGCGCTTGTTCGGCGCCACGTTGGTCACGTCCACGCCATCGAGCAGCACCCGGCCGGCTGTCGGCTGCTCGAACCCGGCGATCAGCCGCAGCGTCGTGGTCTTGCCGCACCCAGAGGGCCCGAGCAGGGAAAAGAACTCACCGCTCGCCACGACCAGATCCACGCTGTCGACCGCGACCTCGACGAACCGCTTGCTCAGCGACACCAGCTCGATCTGCCCGCCACCCGCCCAGCCGCGACCGCCAGCCGCCGCACCGCCACCGCGGACCCGCTCATCAGACATCCCTGGCTACCTTCCTGCCGCGCGGCGCCCAGCCGAACCCAAGCCGGTCGGCGATGTACCGCATGCAGAGCTCGAAGGCGCTCACCGGGTCGACGACCGGGTCATCCAAAGCTATCTGCACGGTAAACCCGTCGAGCAGCGCCGACACGAAGATCGAGAACGGATAGGGGTCGATGCTGACGAACTCCCCGGACTCCTGGCCCGCCAGGACCAGCGAGACGATCACATCGCGCCAGCGCTCGTCGGACTTGCGCCGCACGCCGGCCACGTCGGCGTTCCGCGCGGCCTGAACCCAGAAGTCCAGCCAGAGCTGCCAGTTGCTCTCCAGGTCAGGGTCGCTGTCGGGCAGCAGGTTCATCGCGACGAACTCCTCGATCCGCTCCGCGGCGGTGGTGAGCTTGTCCATCCTGCGCTTGCCCTCGGCGTACCAGGCGTCCTCGTAGAACCTGATCGCCTCGGTCAGGAGCTGATCCTTGGTCCTGAAGTAGTAGATGACGAGCGCCGGGCTGATCCCGATCCGCTCGGCGATGTCGGCAATCCTGGTGTCGGCGAAACCCCGCTCGGAGATCACGTCCAGGGCTGCGCTCAGCATCTGCCCGCGCCGCGCCTCGGCTATGCCCGGACCGCCAGCCCCCGGCTTCGGCCCGCGATCGGCCTGCTCAGTCATCCGCAAGTCCTCCGCACCACTTGTCGTAACCCTAACAAAAATTTAGACTGAACATTCAGTCAACATCTTCCCTGAGCCCAGGAGGGCACGTCATGGCCGCACCATACGACGCGATCGTCATCGGCGGAGGGCATAACGGACTAGTCGCCGCCGCATACCTCGCCAGGGCCGGCGCGAGAACGCTGGTGCTTGAGGGCCGGCCCAAGACGGGCGGCGCGGCGACCACTGAGGCCCCATGGCCTGACGCTCCTGAACTGAAGGTGACCAGGCTTTCCTACGTGATGAGCCTGATGCCGCCGACCATTATCAACGATCTCAAGCTAGCCAGTCATGGCTACAAGGTCTACCCGATGGGCCCGTACTACCAGGCGTTCCCTGAGGGCGGCTCGATCAAGCTATTCGCCGACGACGCCAAGCGCAACTACGAGTCAGTCGCGCAGTGGTCGAAGAAGGACGCCGAGGCGATGCCGCGCTGGGACGCCTGGCTCGAAGGGCTGGCCGACGTGCTCGGGCCCATGCTGCTGACAGTTCCGCCGAACATCGGCTCACGCAAGCCACGCGACGTGCGCGAC
>JASIBM010000413.1 GCA_030045175.1 Streptosporangiaceae bacterium
GACGAGGCAGCCGCCTGGGCGGGACTGATGGCCGCACCGCCGACGCCGCCCGGCGCGATCTTGTGGACAGCTCCGGCGCATCGGCTGGCTGACGACCGGGTTAGGCTGCGGCTGCCCAGGCCGGCTGACGCCAGGGCCTTGCACGCCTACGCGGGCCGGGACGACGGGCTGGACGGCGGCTGGGCTCCGCTGCCCGCTGGCGCGACCCTGGCCGACTGCCGCGCGGTGGTCGCAGACTGGCTGGCCGGGTGGCGCAACGAGCGGAGCTTCCACGGCCCGGCCTTGATCGTCACCCCCGTCGGCGAGGCGACTCTGGCTGGCCTGGTGACGCTGACCGACCGTGGCGGCCAGGTGGCCGAGCTGTCCTACGGGATCGCCCCGGACCGGCGCGGCCTCGGCTACGCCCGCGCGGCCGCCCGGCTGACCGGGCAGTGGCTGCTGCGGGACCGCCTTGCTGGCCTGGTGGAGCTGCGCATCGATCCGGCCAACGCGGCCAGCCGGCGCGCCGCGCTCGCCGCAGGCTTCACCCAGGCTCCCGCCGTCGCCGGGGATGACGCCGACGATCTGCGCTTCGTCCTGCGCCGGCGCTGAACGGCCGGGCCGAGCCGCGGGCTGGCCCAGGGTCCGGTTGAGCGCCGGCTCGGTCATTCCCGGTGGTTCAGAGCGTCTTCCAGTCGTACTTCTTGGTGAGCGAGACCAGCGTCCTGATGACTGACCGGCTGGGTGGCCATGGTCCGGAGAGGCCGCCCTGGGCAAGGCCTTCCTTCGCGTCCCAGAAGGTCAGCATCCGGTTTCCGTTGTGGGTGGCCAGGAAGTCCGCGATCGTGGTGAAGAACGCGCTGCGATGCGCGTTGTAGGGGCTATTGCACTCGGTTATCCGAATGGGTGGCACTTCCAGGCCCGCTACCTTCCGCCAGGCGTCTAGGTTCTGATGGAGCCGGGCGGTGATCTTTGCCTTGCTGAACGTGTTGTCCGGGCCGCGCAGCTTGGGGAATTCATAAAGGTCATCGCCGTACCAGCCCAGGCCCGGCACCATCCAGTGGACCTGGTCAACTACCGGTCCGACCGTTATCACGCCGAATAGAACATTAGTCCCCTGACAGAGGCCAAGGCCGTATTCTTGCATCTTGCGGGCGGTGCGGGGATTATTGACATCCGGCGGATAGTGGTTCGGATTAAAGGATGTGTTCTCGTGCCAGAAGGTCAGCTCGGAATTCATGGGCGCTGAGTTAATGATAGCCTTTAGCTGGCTGTCGAGCTTGCCGGCGAACAGGTCGGCGGGGTCCGGCCGGAGCGACAGCGTCATGTGCGTGGCGGGCACGGTAACCGGCCAGGCAGGCGGGAACTTATTCACGCCGTTGTAGTACCAGCGCGCGCCGACCGCCAGCGGGGCAGCGGCGAGGAAGCCGTCGTAGCCGCTGCCACGGTCCGCGCCGAACACGATCCCGATCGGAGACGACGCCGACTTCGATGTCGACGCTGACGCTGACGGCCTGAGGGCCGCTACGCCTGCGAGCGCGAGACCACCAGCGGTGAGGGCCTCGCGACGTGATACTCCCATGGCAGGGCCAGGCCGCAGCCGTCTTGCGGCATTCCGAACGTCAGTAAAGGCCATTGAGTGATCTTTCTCCCGTGTCCCGGCGATGATTGGCGCTGGCGACGATCAGCAGCCTTCCGAGGCTAATGCAAGCCAAGGAGGTTGTCAATATTTCTTTTACAATAATTCAAATAATTTCTATAATTCGGTCATATCAGGGTTTAGCCTTCAACCCCGGTAGGGTCGCGTGTGATTTCAGCGGCACGCCCGCGCCGCCGCTGCTCGGCATGCGGCTCCGCGCGCGCCGGCCGCCCGTCAGCCCGTGGCCGCGGGCCTGCGAGTCTGAAACGCCGTGTTAGCTCGCGATCCAGGCGTGCCTAGCCGGGCCTCGTCGCGCCACGCAGCACAGACTCGGCGTGCCTGGCCAGTCTCAGGTGCGTTCGCAGCATGGGCAAGTAGTGGGTGGCATAAGCCTTCACCGTCGAGTTGCTGCCCGCGCTCTCTTCCTTCCTGAAGATGGCGATCGCCGCCAGGTGGCCACTGACGGAGTCCCTGGCGAAGGCGATATCCCTGGTCCTGCCCCGCAGGGCCTCGACTCGGGCCACGACGGATCCAAGCTGCGCGCCGGGCGACGCCGGCAGGGTCACATGCAGGCGCGAGGCCAGTGACCGGAGCCTGGATTGCGCTGCCGTGTGGTCGTGGGCGTAAAGGCCGCCGAGGTGCCTCGCGGTCGTGGTGATGCCATGTGCCCGCATGTACCTGCCGAGCGCGATCTCGGTCAGGTTGATCTGCGACGCCTGGTGCATGAACGTGCGATCCTGGCTGGATACCGGCCTACCGGTGCGGCTAACGGCGCGACTTGCGGCCAGGCTGGCGTTAGCCGCCGTGGTGCCGGCACCGGCAGGCGATGTCCCGGCAGTCACCGATATGCCCCAGCCTGCCGTGGCCAGGCCGACGACGAGCGCGGCGGTTGCCGTCATCTTGGACAGGGTCATGGAAGCCTCCCCTCATATCGGTCTGCCGTTCCCCGCCTGGAGGCGCGGTATCCGCGCATCGGCCGCGCGATCGAGGTCAGCGGGCTCCGCTCGATGATGACCCGGCCATCATCCGCCGCGGCGATCGCGCCGGAGGCGAGCCGCCCGGAGCTAATAGTCAGCAAAGTCTTGGGATTCCCTAAGCGTGGCATGGCACAATGCGGAAGCAGTCAATTTGGCAGCGTTCGATGGCATCCGCCATCAAGAGGTCGTTGCTGAATTGGAGAGCGACCAACCCGGACAATAATCATGAAACTGGCCCGGAGAGAGGTCGTCGCATGAGCCGCCAGAGGCTGCGGCTTTGCCCAGGATCTTGCCACGCTCTATCGGAATCTGTAGGGGCTTTTGTCCGCTGCGGCACGGCTTGGAGGTTCCAGATGTTCTTCTTCACCTATCTGCGCCGTGAGCTGCGGCACAGGATGAGGCAAGCCATTGTCATCGCGATCGGGCTCGCCCTGGGGATCGGCCTGGTCATCACCGTGACCGCGATGTCGTCGGGGGTGCGCACCGCGCAGGGCAAGATCCTCGGTGCGCTCTACGGTGTCGGCACCGATATCACGGTGACGACCCCGGTCCAGGTCCTCAGCCCCTCCGGTGGCTTCGCCACCCCGGGGGCCCAGACCGTGCACCAGGACACCCTCGGCAGCCCGACCCAGGGCACGTTCAGCTCGTCGGACGTGGTGGCCATCGCCCGGCTGCATCACGTGGCAGTCGCTTCCGGCGGCCTGACCCTCACCGAGATCAAGGCGACCCTTCCGGGCTTCGACAGCGCCCCGGGGACTTCGTTCCAGGCGCTCCAGCTCAGCGTCACCGGGGCCGAAATCGGCCGCGGAGCGCTCGGCCCGCTCAGCGCTGCGCGGCTCAGCTCCGGTCGGCTATTCACCACCGCCGATGCCAATTCGGACGTCGCTTTGCTGGATTCCGGCTACGCGGCAGCCCACAAGCTAGCCGTCGGCTCGATGATCACGATCCGCGGCACGCGATTCAAGGTGATCGGGATCGTCCGCCAGCCCGGTGGCAGTAGCCCGCCGGAAATCTATATCCCGATGGCGCGAGCCCAGGCTCTGGCCAACTTGCGTGGCAAGGTGAACACCGTATACGTGGAGGCCACTAGCGCTGCTAACGTAGGAGCGGTCTCGCACGAGATTTCCCGGGTCATGCCTTCGGCGACCGTGACCACTTCTGGCGACCTGGCCAAAGGCGTAGCCGGATCGCTGGCAACCACCTCCAAGCTCGCCAACACCTTCGGCGCCTGGCTGGCCGTGCTTGCACTGCTCGCGGCGTTCGCTGTCGCGGTCCTGCTGACCCTGGCCGCGGTGGCCCGCCGGGCCAGGGAGTTCGGCACCCTCAAGGCCCTTGGCTGGCGCAGCCGCAGGATCAGCTTCCAGGTGCTTGGCGAGTCGCTCGCCATGGGCATCGCTGGCGCGGCGCTCGGCATAGCCCTCGGTCTTTGCGGCGCGCTGCTGGCGTCGGCCGCCGCCCCCAACCTGACCGCTACCGTCCCGACCACCAACATCGGCAAGAACGGGTTCGGCCCAGCCGGCACTAACGGCGGAATCTTCCACGGCACCGTCGGCGGTGCTGTGACGACGTTCGCCAACCCCAATGCCACGCATGTCGTCGCCGTTCCGTTCAGCGCGCCGGTCACGATCGGCGTGATCGTGCTCGCCGTGATCCTGTCGATCGGCGGAGCCCTGGTAGCAGGCTCCTTCGGCGGCTGGCAGATCACCCGGCTGCACCCGGCTGCCGCCCTTGCGAAGGTGGCATGAACGCCCAGAGAATGCCAGGTCGCGCGGCCCGGGTCAGAACCTGACGTAGTCGTACTCGACCGGCAGGTCGTTGATCCCGACCGCGGGCGGGGTGAGCCAGCTAGCGAACTCGCCGGGCTCGTAGTGCGGCACCATCAGCCCGGCCACCTGGCCACGGTCGTCGGCGGTGGGCAGCCAGTCGCCAGCGCGCCGCGTCCACTCTGCCTCGTCGAGCACCTCGCCTGACGGGCTGACGTGATGCCCGGCGAACACGCCGACGTTCCTGTTGAACCCCGGATGCGGCAGCGTCAGCCGCGCGTCGGGCCCGAGCCCGGCCTTGTCAAGCTCCAGGTTCCACTTGCGCAGCCCGCGCTCGCAGTCGGCCACGTACTCATCGCGCAGGTCCAGGTTCAGCGCGGTCAGCGCGGGCACGGTCCGCTCCGACAGCGTCCCGTCCGCCGCCACGACGGGGACTTGCGCTGTCACCGCGGTCAGCACGTGATCGTCGGTCCGCCTGCCCTCCATCCACCGGCCCTTGAGCCCGGCGGTGAAGTACGCGGCCGCGTTCGACGAGGTCTCCGAGCCGAACAGGTCGAGCGACAGCGAGTACTGCAGGTTCAGGTACTTCTGCACCGTCCCGAGCGGGATCGCCCCGTACCGCCAGATGTCATCGGTCCCTCGCTCGGCCATCACCTGCGCCGTCCTCGCCACGATCCGCTGCACCCCGGTGGTGCCCACGAACATGTGGTGCGCCTCCTCGCGCAGCATGAACTCACAGCTTCGCGACAGCGGGTCGAAGCCGGACTCCTTCAGCGTCCCGAGCTGGTACTTGCCGTCCCTGTCCGTGAAGTAGGTGAACATGAAGAACGACAGCCAGTCCGTGGTCTCCTCGTTGAACGCGCCGAGTATCCGCGGGCTGTCCGGGTGCCCGGAGTGCCGCCGCAGCAACTGCCCGGCCTCCTCCCTGCCGTCCCGGCCGAAGTAGGCGTGCAGCAGGTAGACCATCGCCCACAGGTGACGGCCTTCCTCGACGTTGACCTGGAAGAGGTTGCGCAGGTCGTACAGGCTCGGCGCGGTGGCGCCGAGGTGACGCTGCTGCTCGACCGACGCGGGCTCGGTGTCGCCCTGCACCACGATCAGCCGCCGCAGCTCGCTGCGGTACTCCCCGGGCACCTCGCGCCAGGCTGGCTCGCCCATGTGCTGGCCGAACCCGATCTGGCGCGGCCCGTCCCGCTCGGACAAGAAGATGCCCCACCGGTACTGCTCCATCGGCACCCGCGCCCAGCTCGCCCAGCCGTCCCGGCCGATCGCGATCGCGGTGCGCAGGTAGACGTCCCTGGTCGGCAGCGACGGCCCGAGCGCGGCCCACCAGTCGAGGAAGGCGGGCTGCCACGACTCGAGCGCCCGCTGGAGCTTGCGGTCGGTGGCCAGGCCGACGTTGTTCGGGATCCGCTCGCTGTAGTCGATGACGCTGACCGGCCCGGCGGGCTGCGGCGCGGGCCCGGTGAGCTCTGCCTCTTCGATGTCGCTGTCGCTCATGGTCAGACTCGCTTCTTGTCGAACTCGGCCCGCTGCCCGGTGCCGTACCTGCGCAAGGCTCCTTGCGGCCCGGACGCGTTGGGCCGCAGGAAGATCCAGTTCTGCCAGGCCGAGAGCCGGCCGAAGATCTTTGTTGCGAATGATTCCAGGCCGGCGAATCGCAGGTTCGCCTCCAGGCCGGTGAGCGCGTCGGGGGAGAACCCGGCCCGCTCGCCGACCACCAGCCTGATCTCGTCGGCCCAGTCCAGGTCATCGGGCGCGCCGGTCACCAGGCCGGCCGCCAGCGCCTCGGCCGCCGTGAGTTCCTTGCCCTGCGCCGCTAGCGCGGTGCCGAGCTGCGCGCTTGCGGTGCTGGCCCGGGGGGACGACCCCCCAGAACCCCCCGCGGTGCCGAATCTGGTCGCGAGCCTGGTCAGGCCGTTCGCGCCGGGCAGCGGGCCGGCGTTCATCGCGCCGACGATCACGATGGGAGGCTCCTGGCTGTCGTCAAGCACGCCGTCGAGCATGTACTGCCGGTCCGCGGCCAGGGCCAGCTCGAGCAGCGTCCCCGCGAAGCAGCTGCCCGGCTCGATCAGCGCGATCAGCGACCTGCTCGTCGCGTCGAGCCTGCGCAGCGTGCGCTTCCAGTACCAGGTGATCTCCCGTGCCAGCCAGTCGTCCGCGCTTGCCGAGGTAAGCACCTCGTCGGTCGCGATGACCGCGGCCGGGTCACCAGCGGTCTTCAGCAGCCAGGTGCCAAGGCCGGGCTCGCCGAACCGCAGCCTGCTGATCGCGTCGTCCAGCTCGCGGCAGGCGGCCAGCGGCCAGGCGCCCGCGCCCGCGGCGCGCAGTCCGGCCATGCCAGCCGGGGCGGCCCGCGGCCCGGCAACGGTCAGGGTGGCCGTCGCCGCGTGGCGGTCGAGTGAGACGGTGACGTGCTCGTACCGCAATTGAAGTTCGGATTCATAACAGGTCAACGGGGTGAGCTCGATCCCGGGCAGGCCGGTCACGTCCATGGCGGCCCGGTCCCCAGCCGACAGCGCCGGCCTGCGGGCGAGCCGGTCGACGGCGGCGTCGAACTCGGTTGGCCTGGCGATCTCGTCGACCAGCCGCCACTCGACGGCGCGGGCGCCCCTGATCCCCTCGGCCGTGGTGGCGAACACGTCGGCAAGGTCGCGCCTGACTCCGCGCTTGTCCGTCAGCCTGGTGAGGCCGCCGGTGCCAGGCAGCACGCCGAGCAGCGGCACCTCGGGCAGGGCGACCACCGACGAGCCGTCGTCGGCCAGCAGGATCTGCTCGCAGGCCAGCGCTAGCTCGTAGCCGCCGCCCGCCGCCGTGCCGTTCAGCGCGGCGATGTACACCTGGCCAGAGTCGCTGCCCGCGTCCTCGATCGCGGCGAGGGTCTCGTTGCAAAACTTGCAAAAATTGACCTTGAAGGGGTGCGTCGCCTGCGCGAGCATCCCGATGTTCGCGCCGGCGCTGAACATCCGGTCCAGGCCGCTGGTCATGACCACGGCCCGGACGCCCGGGTAGCTGAACCTCAGTCGCTGCACCGCGTCGTTCAGCTCGATGTAGACGCCGAGGTCGTAGCTGTTCTTCTTCAGCTCATAGCCGGGCGCGATGGCGGCGCCCGCGTCCACGTCTAGCGTGAGCGTGGCGACGTCGCCCCCGCCCCCGCCGCCCACTTCCAGGCGCCAGTGCCGGTAGCGGCTCGGGTCGGTCTGGAAGCTGATCTGCGCGGGCACCCTCCCATCCTGACGTGCTACAGCAACGTGCGCAAGTTGCATTTTCGTGTAGAAGATGTGTCGGGTATCCGGCTAATACACTGATCTGGTGGAGCGACATGAGGTCTACACCATGCCGATGTCACCCGCGAGCATCGCGATCGAGACCGAGCAGTTCGAGCGAGCCCTAGCCGACAGCGAGTCGAGCCTCGGCCCTGACCATCCAGGCTCGATCTCGGCGCGGGCGACGCTGGCGAACGCCCGCGAGGTGGTCGAGCGGCGCGCCGAAGCGCTCGCGCTCGCGGAGGCGAACCTGGCGGCAAGCGAGCGCACGTTCGGCCCTGGGCAGCCAGAGTTGCTCAACGCGAGATTCGATGTCACGCTGCG